>NZ_JAGGQR010000026.1:0-80347 GCF_018613205.1 Bacillus sp. ISL-46 | reverse complement strand
GAGGCACGTAGTGACGGCCTACGTGACCGTTCTAGATGAATTTCTACGAGTTGAGGCACGTAGAGGCGGCCTACGTGACCGTTCTAGATGAATTTCTACGAGTTGGGGCACGTAGAGACGACCTACGTGACCGTTCCAGAACAATTTCACAGAGTTGGGGCACGTAGTGACGGCCTACGTGACCGTTCTAGATGAATTCCTACGAGTTGGGTCATGTAGAGACGGCCTACGTGACCGTTCCAGAAGAATTCCTACGAGTTGGGGCACGTAGTGACGGCCTATGTGTCCGTTCTAGATGAATTTCTACGAGTTGGGGCACGTAGATGGAGCCTACGTGACCGTTCCAGAACAATTTCACAGAGTTGGGGCACGTAGTGACGGCCTACGTGACCGTTCCAGAAGAATTCCTACGAGTTGGGTCACGTAGAGACGACCTACGTGACCTTTCCAGTACAATTTCACAGAGTTGAGGCACGTAGAGACGACCTACGTGACCTTTCCGGAAGAATTCCTACGAGTTGGGTCACGTAGAGGGGTCCTACGTGACCGTTCCAGTACAATTTCACAGAGTTGGGGCGCGTAGTGGCTTTCCTACGGGACCGTTCAAAAGGAATAACAATGAGGTCGTGTACTGTTGTCTCTATGACAGATGAGCTTCATTAATACTCAAACTAAAAAGGAGCAGCCATAAGCCACTCCTTTAATCCTATTTCGCTATTCTTGCTTGTATTTCAGATAGTTTCACCTTAAAAAGCACTTTATATACTTTCGTGTCCCCTTCGTTAAAACTGGAATGTGTAACATACGTTCCTTTCAACGTCTTGCGCTGTTCATCAAATAGAAAACATTCCTGACCTTTTGTTCCTGATTCTATCAAACTTAAAATAAGGTCAGGCTTCTTATACGTCTTTTCTCGTAGAATTTCTTGGGTTAGAGCATTACAAATTTGCAGTTTATACAATTTAGAGCACCTCCCAAATGTTTACAACTTAAGCATATATTATTTAGGATTAAGTAAACCGTAAAAATTGTGAATTTTTAAAGAACATCAAGCACCTCTTCCTTTCTATTCTATTCCTATTAATTTTATTTAGAATGATCGAGGATGCTTAATTGGAAAAAGAGCCATCGTAGGTATTGACGTCCGAAGTCGTTGAGAAAGAGCAATTTGGGTCGATAATCTGGGCTATTGACGACCGAACCTATTGAGAAAGACCAATTGGGTCGTCAATCAGGCTTATTGGCTACCGTAATTGTTTTAATGGAACAAACCGGGTAGCCAATGGGATGGCATTATTCACTGAGAGAATCTAAGAAAAGAAGCGCGACATAGAAAAACCCTGACGCTAGGCGCCAGGGCTTTAGATGAGATTAATACATGCTCATATATTGATCGCGTTCCCATTGGTGAACGACTGTGCGGAACATATCCCACTCGATTTCTTTTGCTTCAACAAAGTGTTCCATAATGTGCTCGCCAAGACCTGACACAATTACTTCGTCAGATTTTAGTTGATCTAATGCTTGAGCTAATGTTGCAGGAAGATCGACGATACCTTCTTCGATTCTCTCTTCTTTGCTCATTACATAGATGTTTCTGTCAACTGGTGCCGGCGGAGTTAACTTGTTTTTAATTCCGTCTAAGCCAGCCTTAAGAAGTACAGCCATTGCAAGGTATGGATTAGCAGACGGGTCTACACTTCTTACTTCCACACGTGTACTTAATCCACGAGAAGCAGGAATACGAATTAATGGTGAACGGTTTCTAGCTGACCAAGCCACATAGCATGGTGCTTCATAGCCAGGAACAAGACGCTTATAAGAGTTTACAGTTGGGTTTGTTACCGCTGTAAAGGCTGGTGCATGCTTTAGAATTCCAGCGATAAATTGACGAGCATGATCACTCATTTCTAGATCACCCGATGGTTCGTAGAATGAATTAACTCCATCCTTAAACAATGAAAGATTCATGTGCATTCCAGATCCATTGACACCATACAATGGTTTTGGCATGAATGTTGCGTGCAAACCATGTTTACGTGCAATTGTTTTTACAACTAGCTTGAACGTTTGAATTTGGTCACAAGCTGTTAGTGCATCTGCATATTTAAAATCGATTTCATGCTGACCTGGTGCTACTTCATGGTGGGAAGCTTCGATTTCAAAGCCCATTTCTTCTAATTCAAGCACGATATCGCGGCGGCAGTTTTCGCCAAGGTCGATAGGGGCTAAATCAAAATATCCGCCTTTATCGTTTAGGTCTAATGATGGTTCTCCTTGTTCATCTAATTTAAATAAGAAGAATTCCGGTTCAGGCCCTAAGTTAAAGCTAGTGAATCCAAGGTCTTCCATTTCTTTTAATACTCTTCTTAAGTTATTACGAGGATCACCTTCAAATGGTTTTCCTTCAGGAGTATAAATATCACAAATTAAGCGGGCAACTTTCCCTTTTTCTGCAGTCCACGGGAAAACAACCCAAGTGTTAAGATCAGGATATAGTAACATATCAGATTCTTCAATCCGTACAAAACCTTCAATTGAAGAACCGTCAAACATCATTTTGTTATCAAGTGCTTTTTCTAATTGGCTAATTGGAATCTCCACGTTTTTGATAGTTCCAAGGATGTCTGTGAATTGCAAACGAATAAATTTCACGTTTTCTTCGACCGCTAATCTTTTAATATCTTCTCTTGAATACTTTGCCATTTTCTTACCTCCTATTTTTTAAAAAGAGACTTCCACATTAATGAAAGAATCTTGACATATCTCCTTGACGTAAAGAGGATCGATTGTTTCGACCTAAATGCATCATTTCGTTGCGTAGCAGCTTTCTAAGCTGTTCATCTGTTAATTCGCGCTTAGTCTTTTCTGTTTGTTGTTCAAGAATGTTTGATTGTTGCTCTTTTACTAGGAACAATTGTTTAATGCCAGCCATATTGACACCTTGATCAATTAAATCCTTAATTTCTAGAAGCCTATCAATATCATTTAAACAATATAGACGCCTATTCCCCTCGGTTCTTGCCGGAGAAATCAATTGGTGTTCTTCGTAGTAACGAATTTGCCTGGCTGTAAGTTCCGTTAGTTGCATGACTGTTCCGATCGGAAACAGTGGCATGGAACGGCGAATTTCCTGGCCACTCATCTAATTCCTCCTCCCCTCGGGTTACTTATATTACTATTATATTTTTTGTTAGAAAAGTTGTCAATGATATGTTAGATTTTCTCACATTAAAATTTTTAAAATTATTGACATTTAGCTGTTCTCCTAAAACAATTCGATTAATCCTTTATCCGTTAAGTGGTCTATGGCCAGACAAACAGCCATCTTTACGTGTGCATATGTTAAACCGCCTTGTACATAGGCAACATATGGTGGTCTAATCGGTCCATCTGCAGTGAGTTCAATGCTCGCCCCCTGAATAAAAGTACCTGCTGCCATAATCACATCGTCTTCATACCCAGGCATATAGCTGGCATGGGGTGTAACATAAGAATTAATCGGTGATGCGAATTGAATGGCCTGACAAAAAGCAATCATTTTATCTCGGTCATCAAACTGGACAGACTGAATTAAGTCCGTTCTTTTAGCATTCCATTTCGGAGAAGAATTCATTCCTAATTTCTCCAACATCGCAGCTGTGAAAACGGCCCCTTTTAATGCTTGGCCAACCACATGGGGGGCAAGAAAAAAGCCTTGATACATTTCTTGAAGACTATAGAGGGACGCTCCTGCTTCGGCTCCTATCCCTGGTGAAGTCATTCGATATGAACATGCCTCCACCCACTGTTTTTTACCAACAATATAGCCGCCAGTCTTCACAATCCCGCCGCCTGGATTTTTGATAAGCGATCCTGCAATTAAGTCCGCACCGACATGACAAGGCTCGGTCTCCTCAACAAATTCCCCATAGCAATTATCTACAAATACGACCACATCCTGTTTAATTTCTTTGACAAACGTGATCATTTCTGCAATTTCTGCAATCGTAAATGATGGTCTTGTGGCATAGCCCTTGGAACGCTGAATGCCAATCATTTTTGTATTCGGTTTTATTTTCTGTGCGACAGCCTCCCAATCAATTCCACCTTGATTCGTCAGAGCTACACTATCATAGGAAATTCCAAACTCCTTTAATGAGCCAACCCCGTTCCCACGAAGTCCAACAATTTCTTCGAGCGTATCATAGGGTTTGCCCGTTATATATAGAAGTTCATCCCCAGGTCGAAGAACGCCAAATAAGGCAATG
Organism: Bacillus sp. ISL-46; assembly: GCF_018613205.1. Classification (NCBI taxonomy): domain Bacteria; kingdom Bacillati; phylum Bacillota; class Bacilli; order Caryophanales; family Bacillaceae; genus Bacillus; species Bacillus sp. ISL-46. The sequence goes on along the minus strand of NZ_JAGGQR010000026.1, from coordinate 76,097 downwards.
GAAATGGCATGTGTGCCTGAGATTATTTGCGGACGAACAAGTCCTGCTTCTCCCCCAAAGACGTCTGCATAGACCATTTCTAGAGTATCCCTGCCATGATCGTCATAGCCATACCCGGTCGACGGATTAAAATGTGAATCACTCACTCTTTTGTTTTGAAAGCTTTTTAATACCCGAAATTGATTTGATTCGATTCTATTGTCTATTTCTTTATGTACTTTAGCGATTTGTTGTTCAACTTCCTCTACCATCGGTTGAAGCTTTTCCCCATTTTTTAACTGTTGAAACATGTTGTAACTCCTATCTATATTGTGAATTTCTGTAATTGTCCTGTTATTTGATGATCCTGAAGTGTATATCCTTTGCATCGATAGAATTGATCTTCTTCATCAAACACAAGCTCTCTTAATATTGTCTCATTTTTTAATAAAGAAAGCAGCTTTCCTTCTGTGGACGGAATCTGAACTTCGTAAGAATCCATCATTTCCATAACAACCTTCTCCATTTGCTGCTTCAAGGCTTGACGGTCCTCTTTATCAAATGCACTAATAAATGCGGTTGGTGTATCTGCGGTTGGGACAAAATCTGAATGCTGAATATCTTTTTTATTATATACTGTTATTTGCGGGATATCTTTAACTTCTAAGTCTTCAAGCAGCTTTTTAACTGTTTTTTCGTGATGAAAATAATCTGGGTTGGACATATCGACCACATGAAGAAGTAAATCAGCTTCCTTAACTTCCTCAAGCGTCGATCGAAATGCAGCAATAAGTGTTGTCGGTAAATCTTGTATAAACCCAACCGTATCAGTAATCAAGGCTAGGAAACCACTGGGTAAAATCAATTTTCGTGTCATTGGATCTAGTGTTGCAAACAATTGATTTTCCTCGTACGATTCTGCTTCGGATAAACGATTGAAAAGACTGGATTTACCGGCATTGGTATAACCGACAATCGCGACCTGAAAGGTTTTATTTTTCTTTCTTCTTTCTCTGTATCGATCCCTGTGCTGAACGATGACAGAAAGTTGGGTTTTAATTTCATCGATTCTGCGGCGGATATGCCGGCGGTCTGATTCTAACTTTGTTTCACCAGGTCCTCTTGTTCCGATCCCAGCCCCCAAACGGGATAATGCTGTTCCCTGACCCGCAAGACGAGGAAGCATGTATTGCAATTGGGCAAGTTCAACCTGTAATTTACCTTCTTTGGAGCGAGCTCTTTGTGCAAAAATGTCTAAGATGAGCTGGGTTCTGTCGATTATACGAGCATTTAGGTCCGTAGAGAGATTTCTTTTTTGACTTGGTGAAAGCTCGTCATTAAAAATGACTATATCTGCCTCCAGTTCATCCACCAGGACATTAAGTTCCTCCACTTTCCCTTTACCTATATAGGTAGCTGGGTGGCGCCGGTCCCTTTTTTGAACGACTGACATCAATACTTCACCCTGAGCGGTTTCTGTTAGTGCACCTAACTCTTCCATTGAATAATGAAAGCGCAAATCAGTATCACCATTGGTCTGACAGCCAACGAGGATCGCCTTCTCTTTCGTGTCTTTTTGTTCCATAAGGCATCGTTCCTTCCGTAATCTTCTATCTCCTATCATAACAAAAAAAGGTTGTATACTCTAATTTGCCCAACATTAGAAAAAACTTATTGTAATTTCCTCACATCTTGATATAATCTTACTGTTTTCTAATAACATTTTTATTACTATTTTCATAGAGTTAAATAAAATAAAGATTTCAAGGAGAATTCGGATAGATGACATGGGAAGTTTTAAGTATGATTGGAACAATCGCCTTCGCCGTTAGCGGGGCCATTGTTGCGATGGAAGAGGAATATGATATTTTTGGCGTATACATTTTAGGTATTGTCACCGCTTTTGGCGGTGGGGCGATTCGAAACCTATTAATCGGTGTACCTGTATCAGCACTTTGGGAACAAGGGTTATTTTTTCAAATTGCCTTATTATCCATAACTGCTGTGTTTTTATTTCCAAGCAACCTTTTAAAACACTGGCAAAAATGGGGGAACCTATTTGATGCGATTGGCCTTTCAGCCTTTGCCATCCAAGGTGCTCTTTACGCCGTTAAAATGAATCACCCGCTTAGTGCAGTTATTGTTGCAGCGGTGCTAACCGGAATCGGCGGCGGGATTATTCGTGATTTATTGGCAGGAAGAAAACCAATCGTCTTACGATCGGAAATCTATGCAATTTGGGCGATATTGACAGGCTTATTTATCGGACTTAAGATCGTGACGCATTCTTGGGAATTGTATTCTCTCTTTTTCCTTGTGACGGTTTTACGCGTCCTTTCCTATACCTTTGATTGGAAGCTGCCGATACGTAAATTTGAGGCCAATTAATGACTAATCCAAATAGAAACGACAGATTGCTTAGAATCTGCCGTTTTTTTGTCTCTAATCTTCTTCAAACACAAGATCATTACTTCTAATTGTCATTAATTCATGCCTGTCATAACTATTTAACATGAGCAGCCTCATGGCCTGGGCGCGGATCGATTTTTCAATGATATTTCGTACATACCTTCCATTTGAAAAACTATTTGGACTTAATACCGCTTTAACCCATATTAAATGTTCTTTTAACTTTTTTTCCGCCTCATGGCTAAACGTGTATTCTCTTTCGATTAACATCCTCGCCGAAATTTCCATTAATTGATTTATATTGTAGTCAGGAAAATCAATAACTAACGGAAAGCGTGAATGGAGCCCAGGATTAAGGGTCAAGAAATACTCCATTTCACGGGAATATCCAGCAAGGATAAGAATAAACTCATGCTGCTTATCTTCCATATGCTTAACCAGTGTATCGATTGCTTCTTTGCCGAAATCCTTCTCACCGCCGCGCCCCAATGAGTAAGCCTCATCGATGAACAAAATTCCCCCTTGGGCCTTCTTGATTAAATCCCTTGTCTTCTGTGCTGTATGACCAATATACTCCCCCACGAGGTCCGCACGTTCCGCCTCAATTAAGTGTCCTTTTGTTAAAACGCTCATTTTTTGAAATAACTTACCTATTAATCTAGCGACTGTCGTTTTACCTGTTCCAGGATTTCCTTTAAACATCATATGGAGGGCTTGTTTTCTTGCTTTTAAACCCATTTCCTCACGTTTTTTATTCACGTAAATCCATGCATAAATTTCCTTTATCATCTTTTTCATTTCTTCCATGCCAACAAGAGCCCCTAACTCCTCTTCAATTTCCTTTAGAGCCGAATGCTCAGGTGGAATGTCCTTTGGAACCACCTGAAAGTCAGGTAACTCTTTTGTCATCGTTTTCCCTATTTGTGAATTGAGAACTACTCTTATTTGGCCGTTACTTTTCATTCTGATGGGTTGGTCCAAAGCTTTCACCTCTCATTTTTACCAACAGTTTATATGATGAGTTTTTATGGCCACTCAGAATTTACATTCTGAACTGATTATTTGTACAAAGGAATGCATAATCCTTCATTTTATATGTATTCAAACTCCCTGAATTTCATTAAAAAAGTTTTTTTAAATAAATAGTTATGTTAAATTGGCATGTTGATTTCCGCTTCAGGCGCTTCGATTTCCGCTCCAATCAACATGGTGCCAATATCAACAATGAACTTTAACAGAGCTATATAAATAAAAAAAGCCCAATGTTTGGGCTTCTAAAAATGACTTATTGGTTATCCAGTTCAAGCTGCACGTTTCTTTGCGGTGCAAAAGTTGAAATTGCATGCTTATATACTAATTGTTGCTTTCCTTCTGATTCAAAAAGAACTGTAAAATTATCAAAGCCCTTAATTTGGCCTCTTAATTGAAAACCGTTAAGTAAAAAGACGGTAACGTGTATGTTATCTTTGCGGCACTGGTTTAAAAATTGATCCTGAATATTGATTGTTGTTTTCATTTGTATTTCCTCCTCTTTTATCTCTACTAATATGTATTCGATTTTACTTTAAGCTTTCCTTCAACACAACGTGAAATTTCCGTTATTTTTTTTGAGGTGTTCTCCACATCGGTCATATCAAACCATGATACATCCATTTTGTTCCGAAACCAAGTTAATTGCCTTTTTGCGTATCTTCTTGAATTTTGTTTTAAATTCTCTATAGCTACTTCTAAGGGTACTTTCCCTTCTAAATAGGCATACATTTCTTTGTAGCCAATTGCTTGGATCGATTGACAATCGCGCAAACCCCTTTGATACAAACCTTTTACTTCCTCGATAAGCCCTTCCTCCATCATTAAATCTACTCGATAATTAATGCGCTCATAAAGTTTCTCGCGTTCCATCGATAAACCAACTATTGCTGTATTGTACAAAAGATCTGGTTGTTGTGTGCTTTGGAATTCTTGCATCGTCTTACCTGTAAGATGGAAGATTTCAAGTGCGCGAATGACTCTTCTTATATTATTTGGATGGATTTGTGAAGCACTACCTGGATCCACCTCCAACAATTCTTTATAAAGTGCCTCATTCCCTATTTTCGTGGCTCTTTCCTCTAGCTTAAGACGATAGGACTCATCGCCTGATACATCAGAAAATTGATAATCATAAATGACGGACTGTATATACAACCCTGTTCCACCGACAATAATAGGCAGCTTTCCCTTTTTAGCAATCTCACCTATTTTAGCCCGAACAAGGAGTTGAAATTCAGCAACGGAAAAATTTTCAAAAGGCTCTTTAATATCAATCAGATAGTGAGGAATACCTTCCATTTCATCCTTTTTGATTTTTGCCGTCCCAATATCCATGCCACGATAAATTTGCATAGAATCTCCGCTGATAATTTCACCATTATAGCGTTTAGCCATTTCGATACTTAACTTTGTTTTTCCAACGGCGGTTGGTCCGATGATCACTAATAATTTTTGTTTTGAATCCAATATTTTCACACTGCCTTATCCCATTTTCAGTGAAAGCAGGTTTATGATTCCACTTCCACCCCTTTATCGTAACATAATTTTTAAAAGCAGTTGAACATCAAACTAGTATATACATAAAAGTTGATTTCTATGCCGTTAATTTGACATGAATTTATTTTATCCATTTTCCTTCCCAAATAGGAATAATTTTCATGTTAATTTACAAAAGGATAACGGTTCATTTACAAAAGGCTTTCCACCCCCAAATTTATGGTAGACTAACGCGTAGCTTATTTTGAATGAAAAATAGGGAAATTAGGTGAAATAATATGTTATCTACTTTTGATATTGGTATTGATTTAGGAACTGCAAATATACTAGTTTATAGTAAAAATAAAGGAATCGTTATTAATGAGCCTTCTGTTGTGGCGATTGATACAGTGACAAAAAATGTTGTAGCTGTTGGTACAGAAGCAAAGGAAATGATAGGAAAGACACCTGAAAAAATCGTCGCCATTCGTCCCATGAAGGATGGCGTAATAGCAGATTATGATGTAACCACTGAATTGCTAAAACACATTATGCGCATTGCATCCAAGAAGATTGGTTTTGCTGTTCGCAAACCAAATGTCGTTGTTAGTATTCCATCCGGTTCCACAAGTGTGGAAAGAAGAGCGATCCAAGATGCAGTAAGACAGGCTGGGGCAAAAAAAATCAGCTTAATTGAGGAACCAGTTGCAGCCGCAATTGGTGCTGGATTACCTGTCGATGAACCAGTTGCCAATGTGGTAGTGGATATTGGCGGCGGCAATACTGAGGTAGCAATTATTTCTTTTGGCGGGGTAGTTGCATGCCATTCCATTAAAATTGGCGGTGACCGCCTCGATGAAGACATTATTCAACATGTTCGGAAAGAATATAATATCCTAATTGGTGAAAGAACTGCGGAAAACATCAAAATAGAAATTGGTTTTGCTCTCATTGACCATGAAGAACGTTTCATGGATGTCCGCGGACGCGACCTTTTAACTGGACTGCCAAAAACGATTAAACTATCATCCTATGAAATTCGTGTGGCGATCAAGGAAGCACTATTGCATATTTTAGAAGCCATTCGTGCAACCCTAGAGGATTGCCCAGCAGAGCTAAGTGGAGACATTGTCGACAGGGGCGTAATTCTAACTGGCGGAGGAGCATTATTGAATGGGATGGAGGCATGGCTAAGTGAAGAGATAGTTGTTCCTGTCCAGCTTGCCCCAAACCCTCTAGAATCGGTAGCCATAGGAACTGGAAAGGCCCTAATGTATATGAGCAAGCTTCCAGTAGCTGTGAAATAAGCAACTTTGGCGGCAAGATCATTTCCAGAGATTGCACTCAAATTAATAGTAATATCAAAGCTGCAGAAAAATCCTTTTCTGCAGCTTTTTTTCTTTTGGGTCGTCATGAATAGCATGTCTACGTTACCCGATTCTTTATTTCCCCTCGATTTCGGTTACGTAGGACCTCTCTACGTGACCGCGGTCAATGTTTTTTCTCTGTTTCGGGCACGTAGGACCTCTTTACGTGACCGCGGTCAATGTTTTTCCTTTGTTTCGGTCACGTAGGACCTCTCTACGTGACCGGGTTCATTGGTTATCCTCGGTTTCGGGCACGTAGGGCCTCTCTACGTGACCGGGTTCATTGGTTTTCCTCGGTTTCGGGCACGTAGGGCCTCTCTACGTGACCGGGTTCATTGGTTTTCCTCGGTTTCGGGCACGTAGGGCCTCTCTACGTGACCGGGTTCATTGGTTATCCTCGGTTTCGGGCACGTAGGACCTCTCTACGTGACCGTGGTCAATGTTTTCCCTTTGTTTCGGTCACGTAGGACCTCTCTACGTGACCGGGTTCATTGGTTATCCTCGGTTTCGGGCACGTAGGACCTCTCTACGTGACCGGGCTCATTGGTTATCCTCGGTTTCGGGCACGTAGGACCTGTCTACGTTACCATATTCAATGTTTACCCTCGGTTTCGGGCACGTAGAGCCATCCATCTTTTCAATAAAATCACTTAACCAACACTCAAAAAAAGAACGCACCCTAATAAAATAGGAACGTTCTTCTTAGTTACATAACCCGTTTAAACATTTTCTCCATCTCATAGACCGAATAATTTTGTTTAATTTTATCGTTTCAACGTTTATCATATTCCTTTGTTTCTAAGGTTTATAGTTTATTATTTTTCAAAACTTTTAATAGCGTTTCAAAATTGAATGGGCAAAAAATGGGCAATATGTGGGCAGTCTATACTGCCCATTTATTTATAAAAAAAGCACCCTAGTGGGCGCAAATAGTTTTACTTATTTTGTCTACATCCGCTACAGCTTTTCTGTTTTTACCCTTAACTTTAAAAGCTTCATGTTTTCTGTGTACTCCGCATTTTTCACAATGCTTATACTCTAATTCCTCTACAACTACTTTAAACATCCAGATCACTCCTTAATTTGTTTTCAGCCTTAAATTTGTTTTAGTGCTATTTATTTGAATCTGTGTAGGTGCTTTCTTTTCCTTTAGAGAGTCCGCAAATTGAGTAAATGATTGGGCTTGAAACAGTTCAAAGGGCAGCTCCATATCAATCGCATACCGTTGTTCTGAAAGTATTAAAAGGTGAGGGAATGGTTTAGCCATTACACCAGAATGAAAAAATTCTAAATATCGATTAATCTTTTCTGTCATTTGTTTTTCAGAATAGATGGTTCTTTGAACCTCTATAAAAAAATTAGTGTCTCTGAATTGAGCAAATATGTCAGGTTCCACAATGCCCTTGCTGCCGTACTTAGGTTCCACAAGGAAAGTAGTAAGTTTCCCAAGTTTACGCATTTCTTTGTAAGTGTTTAATATGGCCAAGAAATGAGCAATTTTAGCACTGTTCTGTTTCATATTGATTTCTGGCCCAAAATATACGTACGGCACGAACGACCTAGAACGCTGGATCTCTCCATCCCTCAATAAGCGAAGTAATACGTTATTAGCCGCCCGTTCTGGCTTTTTCACGCTGGAGAAATGAAGCTCCGCTATACTATCCCTATCCATCACTCTAAATCTATTTAAATCCTTAATAATGGCTTTATCGCGATTATTTAGCATCGTTAAACACGTCCTTTTCAGTAGGTTTCTTAGATTCTTTTTTCTTTCCAGTAGCCTTAGAGCCTACAAACATATCCTTCCATCCATCTATCCTGTATGCTGCGAGAAGCTTCTCAGCCTTTTCCTCTGTTAAATACGGAGCTTGTAACTCCGATATATCGTCACGCTTGATAAGAAAACGACCTGGAATCTTCTTGCTGATCCGTTCACTGCCAGGAGTGCCGATTATTTTTGAATTAGAAGCATCTGTCGTCCTGAAACCCATTCGGACTGTAAGTAGACTTCTAATTTTCGTGTCTAATATATCGTGAGAAGGTCTCTGGAGACTGAGCATACAGTAAATACCAAGTGCCCGACCCAGTGACGCTATCTGCACAATTTGTTTTTTCATTTCTTTATCGTCCATAATCATTACAATTTCATCGATTGCTAATAGAATAAATGGGTTTTTCCCTGGCACCTTCGTAATATGAGTGACTCTGTGTTTTTCTAGCAGTTCACCCCTACGCTTTATCTCTTTGTGTAGGTGTTTAAGCATTCTGGCCATATCCTCGGTATAGATACAGACACTTTTTACGTGCTCTACACCTTTGAAGAGAAAGAATTCACTCATTTTCAAGTCGCCCAGGTAAATATGGAGTTCATCTGGTGTTTTGTTCTGGATAAGAGTTGTTAAAATGCTACGACATTGTGTGCTTTTTCCTGCCCCTGGTTCGCCTGAAATGAGGCAATTCGGCTCCGTAACAGCGTCATACACTATCCAATTACCAGAGCTGTCTTTTCCACATACGATAGGCATTTCGAAGCCCTGTATAGCGCGAACGATATCGTTATAACGGTAGGTTAATTCTTTTGGCAGCTTAGTATGGCCAATTGTTAATACGAATTTCTTAACCTCTCCTTCTAGTTTTGTTTGCTGGCCAAATACTTGCTGGAACACATAAAAATGCTTTTTTAATAGGTCAGGATTAACACCAGTAGGCAACGTGAAGACATATTCAGTGGATTGTTCAGTAATAGATACATAGTGGATTTTAGGAAGGATATAACGGTCTCCATTATCTGTGGAATAGGTACGGTAGATCTCTGCTGTTCTGAATGCTTTTACTAGCTGCTTACGTGCTTTTAATTTGGCCCATATACTCATCGTAACCACCCCAGCAAAGCGTTAGTTTGAAGAAAATATACACTTAATACCATAGCAGCCACAGGTACAATGATTTTTAAAGTAGTGCCTAACCATTGGATTCCACAGTCTTCCGCTACCTTATCTAATAAAGCTAATGCTATGCAGCTGCCGCCAGCTATTAAAATACCAGGTCCGAACATTATTATTTCCCCCTTTTTAAATCAAATAAAAGCTGTACTAGAAACTCAATATCCTCTGGTTTTGTCGCTACTTTTAAAACATTCTCTAAAAACACGATTGTTTTACTCATTGCAAACACTCCTAATTTTCAGAATATTTAATTGTCTAATTATTTGAATTTTCTTCTGGTTCCCCCTCGCCCTCTCCCCCTCCTCGTTCTCCGCTTCGCTTCGTTACTTAACAGATTTTAAATTTCCTATTAAATCCCCCTTTCTACCTGTACAACCTCACTAGAGATACACGGTAGATACTGTGTAGTAGCTTAGGTAGTTACATAGATTCTACTGTGTAGGTACTGTGTAACTTTCGTGTTAATAGCCTATGCCCATATTCCAGTGATATTGCCTGTCCATGAAAGAAAAGTTTAATTTTTATTAAACTTTTTTTGAAAGGATTTTAAATTGATTTGTAGAAATGGTTATAAAAGGCAGGAGGATACATATGTTTGAGAATAAGTTGGACTACTGGATGGATAAGAGAGGATTAAAAAACAAGCATGTTGCAAAGCTTTGTGGGGTTTCTGAGCAAACTTTTTCGAAGTGGAGACAGAATAAGACGCAGCCTGATTTAAAAGCAGCTACCATTATCGCTGAAGCTCTTTCAATATCCGTGGATCAGTTAATTAAAGGAGAGGATAAAGAAAATGAACGTAGTGATTGAGATACACTACAAGTCTGATAGTAGAGCCTTGCGAACTGGTACATTTCCTTTAAGGGGCAGGAACCCTGAAAAAGTGGCTTTAGATTTTTGGAAACAAATCAAGAAAGAAATGGCTCACCGAGCAGAATTAGAAAAGATTATTGTGGATGGTGATAAGGATATCACGCAGCTGGTGATTGACCTGGAAAAAGAAGAGTGGAATAAATCGATGAATGATAATTTGCCGTTTTAAACAGAAACAAGCCCCTCTCAAGTGAGAAGGGCTTCCTTTACATTACTAAAGAATCAATTAATTTTTTGATTTCAGGTGCTATGTTTAACGGTATTTTTTCTACTGAACATTTATTATTTGATGTTACAATCTCTATTTCAGCGCTTAGCCCCTTTACTTTGGTGTTAACTGAAGAGATTGACGAAAGAGGAATTTCAACTTTTTCATTTTCAAAAACACCTTTAATCTTGTGAGAGAAAATCCTCTTATTTGTTACATATAGTTGTTCAGTTGGCTTTGGAAAGGATGTGGCCACACCGAGTAATTCTTCGCCTGCTAAAAGATCTTTTTCAAACAATTCAATTTGCTTGCGCATCATTTTCCTTTTACCGAAACCAGCCATCTTAATCGTTTCTTCTACCGTATTCAATTAATTCATCCTCATTTCTTCAAGTGGTTATCTAACACTATTCGCCCAAATAGTGGATAATTCCTTTTTTAACCACTAAAGAAAGAGGATTTATTTAACTTGTTCTTTACGATATTTCCAGCCATGGTCTTTTAAAAATTTTTCAAGAGCAGCTAAGCCACTGGAACCCTCTGTGTACCATCCAGTGATAACATTTACCTTTACTTGTGGTTTTGTAGCCACTGCCGCACGTTTCTTTAGGTCGAATTGTTCCGCAATGCCCGCAATGATTGCGAGGGCTACTTTTTTGCGGTAATCATCGGATTTCAAAAGATTAGCTTCTTCTTTGTTGCTCATAAATCCACACTCAACCAAGATAGCTGGCATATTCGATTTGCGCAACATATGAAAATCGGCTTTTTTAACGCCTCTATCCGTTAACCCTGTTGCTTTAATCAGTGATTTTTGAACCTTTATTGCTAATTCTGTTGAAGCTTTAGAGGGTGTAAGGTAAGTGAATGTTTCAATACCATGAGCCGGCCCCCACTCGTCACTTGCTGCATTAGCATGTACTGAAATATGAACATCTGAACCCCAATTATTAATATTGGTTGTTCTAGTTCCAAGTGGAACATCTGTTTCTCCTGTTGGATCATCCACACGTAGCACTTTGACATCGTAATTCCTTAGTTCATCCATGATGTATTTAACGACACCTTGATTAAACTCCCATTCGTGCATACTGTTATCCGGTACGCGTTTCCCCGCCGTATCTAACCCATGTCCTGCATCTAAACTAATTTTAAATAGACCCATTATTTGCCCTCTCCTTTATCAAAGCTTTTTAATTTCTCACTAACCTCTTTGGGTAAAATAACCTCGATGGCTTTTAAGTTTTCCACGATGCTCCCACCTTCTTTGTAGATGAAAAGTGCCAGGGTAAATCCAGTTAAATAAAAATTTAGTCCTAATACAAAATCAATGGCCAGAACAAAAACAATCCCCACTAACTCGCCAATCCATCTGATAATACCGTCACGCATAATACGAGATTGATACTTTACAACCCCCTTCCACGTTTTTAGCAGGCCCGAAACAAAATCCAATACTTTGACTAAAAAATAAAAAAGCAACATTGTTACAATGATCTTTGGTAGAAATGCAAGTAAGTGAAAATCCATTAACATCTTCCTCTCGATTTTAAATTGAACAAAACAAAAAGAGCCCTAATAGGACTCTTGGATTAAAATTATTAAACATTAAAAAGGACTAGAAATTTTGCTTATGCCAGATTCATGGTTATAAATTCCCAATGATCCAGGAATCCCATTATTCCAGGCCATCTTACTAGCAGAAATATTATACTTCCTGCAATACTCGACAATCAAAGTTTCATAAACACTTGGGAAATCTTCACCAATAATTATCCTAACTAACGCATCTTCATATTTCACATGTTCATATTCTTTATCATGATTAGAAAATAAAACATAACGGAACTCCCATTCATCTTTCCAATCAGGCATTTTCAAAAAAAACAATTCGTTAATATACTTATCTAAGTGGTTTTTTACACTTAATTTTGTTCCATTATTTTCTACATCATCATAATTCAAATCAAAAGCCATTCCATGTGAGAATGAATCATAAGAAACATGATTTTGATAAATGGTTCCTTTTTCAGCAAAAGTATCATTAATTATTTTTGTTAATTTAGATTTATCAAAAACTAAACAAATACCACTATGGTTACCGGCATATTGAGCCCACATTCTTGGATGTGAAAAACCATTTCCCCTAATAAAGCTTACAGGATCAGAGGGTAACACCACATCCCGAGTAAAACAAAGTAATTTAGTATTATTCTTTAGTAATTTATTTATTTCACTCTGTAAATTATAAACAGCTTGGTTATCTAAATTGTCATCTGATGAGAGTATTAATGTAAAGTTCCAATTCTTACTTTCTCTTGGATCATTCGTTTTACTAAACGGACTAAATCTTAAGGTTCGGCTGGTCAATATATGTTCAAGTGCAGTTGTATACGTTGTAAAATGATAAAGATATTGGTCGGGATTAAAATTATTTAACATTAATAAGTCATCCTTTCATATATGAAAAGTTAAACCTATTAAAGTATATCATGCCAAATGTCAATTTTACCTCTTCGCATAAAATCACTTAACTTCAAAATAAAAAGCCCTCATGGAGGACTTAACTCAAGATGTTAATAATCATTTTTAACCAGCCAAAGAAAGAAATCCATAACGGTATACTCAAACTTGTCCCAAACAAAAGACCTTTTAAGAAACTACCCTCTTCAGAATATACCATAATGAACAACTCCCTTATTGGTTTGTTCGCTTAAGTATAAATGAAAACGTTTTCTTTGTATATACTTTGTTCATTAAGGTTGTGTCTAAGTTTTCTCCCTGTGTTAAACATAATCCAAAAGTGTTGATATATCAGCATTTCTAACCACTTTTGGAGAGTCGTAAATACAATTGCGTCGGAAAAATGTTATACATAAATACCCATTTATATGTGTAAACTTTCATTTAAGAGTAAGGCTTTAAATCTCAGCAATTCCTACTGTCATTGGATCATAACCACAAAATGAAAATTTACTGCCTTACTCCGCTTTTACCCAATCACTAAACTCTTCCGTGCATAATAATAAAGCGGGTATACTAGTCATATATCTGAGCCTCTATGAACAACCGCACTTGTTGCGGTTTTTTCATGCACCAAAAAAGCACCCATAATCATGAGCGCTTCTTCCGGATATCCTCGAGCATCTTTTCCTCTTCGATGAAGTTCTTAAGCTAACCAAAGGTTACTCTTTAACTATTTTGATTATTTCTTTTCTTATTATCTTTATAAATATAATCAATCCTATTCATTGTTCTATAACCTAACATACCTAGGATAATTGAATAAATGGTTGTTAAAATCAAACCAAGAATTGCAATCCAAAATAATGATGATATTTTGTCTGATTTACTCAGCATTAAATACTCCTCCCACACACAAACGTTACAATTATCATGTTTCATAATGAGGGAGATTATCCAAAATTAATTAAAAAAGAGTACTGATTTTCAGCCCACTTCTTGCTCTTTTCCTACTCGATTCTTACTTTTCACTTACATCTAAGTTTTCTCCAAATGTGCAATAAACAAAAGAGCCCAAATGGACTCTTAAAATCATGCGCCTTTTTTCACAATTGAATTATTTTTATAAAGAAATTTCTTGGATATCAATCTTTTTCCCCAAGCGTTAGCCGGCAATTCTAGGACTTTAAATAATAAATACGAGATTAATAAATTTAATGTAATGAAGATTGTCAATGAAACTACAGCTGCAATTAACTTATTTCCGCTGACAATGCTAATAGCAAGCTTTACAGCATAAGGTAGGATAATCATATGAATTAAATAAAGAGAATACGAAACATCCGCACCAAATTGTGATAATTTATTAGACAATAGACTCTTGAAAAAATTGATTATATTCATAACTATTTTAGGTAAAAACTTTTCATACGTTGGAGAGAACATGAAAAACACAATAAATACTACCGTCGCTTTAGTAAAAAGACCTTGAAATGGTATCGTAATTATCAACCAAAAAATCAGATGCTTCCAATCTAATTTTTTTAATACTACAGAAGCCATAATCATTCCTAAAACAAAAAAATGTAACTTATAAGGTAGTATTGCGGGTGCTTCTAAATTAGCTAATGAACCTGGTACATCCCATGTTCCAAGTAATTTAGGTATTACTATGCTAGCCGCTAGTGACCCTATTGTTAACAGTATAAACATTATGTTTGAAAGTTTATTTTTCCTAAAAAGCAACAAGAAGATGAAAGGGAATAGAAAATAAAACTGCATTTCTAAAGATAAACTCCAAGCAGGACCTAGAATACTTGTATTAACATCCGGAATAAAACCATGTATAAATGTTAGATGGGCCAATAAATCGAATAAACTTGGCACTTCAGTTGGACTATAGGTTGTCTTGAAAACGCCATCCTTATTTGTGAAATAATGGTAGTTTTCATATATTAAAGCAAAATTAAATTTGTAAAGACAAAAAGCTACAATTACTGTGACCAGATACAAAGGGTATAATCGAAAAATACGTCTATACCAAAACTTAACAAATGTAGATATTTGATTAGACGGTTCCTTCTCTAATCTAAGTAAGTAGTGGTACATCATTAAGAATCCAGTAATCACCATAAATCCATCCACAGCAGGGCCGTTATTAAGTAAAATCCGACTGAACACGGGGATTTTTATAAACTCTGTACCACCAATGTACTTATAAAAATGGCCAATAGCTACCCATAATGCTAATAAAAATCTCGTGCCATTTAGAAAATTTGTGTTCACTTTTTTCATTAAAATTTTTCCCCTTAATAGAAATCTATCT
Source organism: Bacillus sp. ISL-46 (assembly GCF_018613205.1). NCBI lineage: Bacteria > Bacillati > Bacillota > Bacilli > Caryophanales > Bacillaceae > Bacillus > Bacillus sp. ISL-46. The sequence continues at coordinate 61,019 of NZ_JAGGQR010000026.1, read as the reverse complement.
TGAAACTTTCTTATCCATTTTGTACATGTTTTCACTCATAATAATAATCCTCACAGTTTTTATATAAATATAACATTTAATCCTAATATTATCTATAAGTTATTATGAACTGGATATTGCACCGAATCCTCTAAGAGCATCTTTAATTTTGTTTACTTCTAGTTCCAAGTTAACAAGTGTTGCTCCAGAAGTGTTTGGTATATTTGCTTGTTGTGGGTAAGTTCTGCTGACTGAAACAAGTATTAAATCAGCTCCTAAATCAGATTTAATGAAGGTTGCTGTTTCTTTTTCACGTAATATTACTTCTGTTTTTCCACCTAATGTTAAATTTCCACCTGATTGCAGTGTTAAAGTTGTGCTCCCAGCTCCCCAAGCTAATACCGTTATTTCTTCACCGGGGGCAAGATGCGAAGTGATAGTCGTTAATGGTGTCGAACTTGTACTAACCATTACTAGACGCTCTAAATAGGTTGTTATGGTTCCAATTCCTCCATATTGTTTGACTATCCCTGATGTTTTTCCCCCGCCATAATTAGCTCCTGTTTTCATTCCCCTGTGATTATCACCCTTAATAAAAATATCACAGGCGCCTAAAATATAATTGCCTTCAATGACGCCAGTAGATAAAGAGCCTACATAAACTCCATACCCATTCCCATTACCATCCGAACAGGCGTCTGCAAAGTGACAACCTTTAATGTTTGTTTGCCAAGACGATGTTGAAATTTTAATTCCTCTGTATAAATCTTCGAGCCAGATTCCGTTAAAATTAATATTGGAAGCTCTATCTATTTCAACACCTAAATCTGCGGCTTGTGTGGTACACGTAATGAAATTAATGATCGCTGGTGCGGCATCTGCAACATACCCCATCACAGGATCATTATAGCGACCAATTGTAATATTAGTTCCTGTTCCTTTTAAACTTCCGTCAAACTGACTATCGGTAAAAGTATGTTGTCCGACTTGACCTGTTATTTTTAATGCTCTACTTCCTGGATACGTAACTGGATCGTGCCAACACCAAATATCCTCAAATCGGTTAAATTGGTTTGGTAGTAATCCTTCTTCATACCCGCCTTTTAACCATAAACCTGTATCAGTAAAATATCTTATTCTTAATTTCTTGAAGGTTCCGTACCATAGTCCACCATGATAAGGAGAAGACGTAATTGGTTGTGCGTGGAAATAAAGCCCGTATTTCCTTTTATTGTCACAGTTTAAATACATGTCTTCTATTTTGATACGTTGCACAATACCTGCATCTATTTCGGCTAATGATTCTACACTTTCAATATTAGCCCATAACTTTGTTGATTCAATACTGTTCCCTTTTAAAGTAACACCTGTTTTTGGTTTTAATGTAGTAATGTTATAGTCACCTTCAGGTAGCCTTATCGTACCACCTAAATTAACAGGTAGGTCTGAAATCGCTTGGTTTATAACTTCCCCGTCGTCGTGATATATATTTACATTGGTAACTGTTACGGATGCGTTATCCCGTAAAGTTAATACTTTAGTAACTGTATCAATTGCCGTTACTTTTGTAATTAAATTCAATGTTCCTCTGACAGAATTTATACATTGAGCTTTCGCTCCTGTGCTGTTATAGATATACCTTGCTTCTTTCTTAGTTCCTGCACTTGTAGCCGTAAATGTTACAGCACTACCAGACCTAACAACTGTCCACCCTGCGTATCCTCCCGATAATGTTGCGATTTTGTTTGCAACAATGGAAGTAGTATCACCAGAAACGACATTTATCGTATATCTTACATCATTGAGAAATAAATCAACATTCCCAGATGCTGTTGGAGAGCTATACACAGTCAAAACGACTACTTCATTTTTTGACCCTGCGCCCTGAATTAGTATTCCGTGCCCGACTTTATAGTCGATTACAGATGACACGGTTAACTGATTAGAACTAGACGAAATAGTTCCTGTTGTAGTTTGTCGGGAACCACTAGCGTTATACTTCCGCCCTTTTATACTTATACCGTAGTCATTTTGCCTAGATTCGGCTTCATTCAGCCATGAGGTAATACTTTCGTATGTGGCATTATGAAATACGCTTGCCCTATTACCAACATCTGCCTTCGTCGCCTTATCCGCCAACTGCGACTCAGCAGCTGTCACCCTGGGCTCTAAATATAACGGATTATTTGTTAAATCTGGTTGTTTATGTTCCCATGGCATTACCTCAACACCTCCGCACGATAGGCACTAGTTGCATTGATCGTGAGTGTGGTAAACGGATCAAATAAAGAAGAATAGGCTTCCCCTGGCTTCACCTTTCGTGTTTGAGTATTAATGACAAATGTGAGATCCGCTGTCCCATCATTCATGACAGAAAAGCCATATCGATTGCTGTCAAACGTTTTTGTTTCATTAGCTGAACCTTCCCACGCTTCCATGGCTATGGTTCCTCGAGCTCGATAGTATGGAGCTCCGTCGGATCCTTTAGCCACTACAAATTGCCCTGTGGATTCGTCCAAAAATTGCGGGGGTATTTTCCCTTTTGATATTAATAAATCTTTGCCTAAATCAGCCATCTAATCACCTCCAAACTAAAAGAACCCTACGCTAGGTAAGGTTCTCCAGTGATTTCTTCGTATTGAACCGCAGTGATTTTCCCAAATTCCACATACTTATGAATACGGGTAGCATCGTGATAAATTGCCCAATCATTTTTCGCATAAGAGTACCAATCCATTTAAATCACCCCGTTTAACATTAATGTAAAGGCTAAATCTATTTGTTGTCGTTGCAATTCTTCGATTGGTGTTGGCTTGTTTTTGAGCTCGATTAATTCTTGCTGATACGTTTCATCCTTCACTAATTGTCCATCCACATATTTATAAACAAAGGGATTTTTAATCACTTCGTGGTTTTCTGATACGTCAATCTCGATCTCACCTGAGCTACTTTTTACGCTTCCATATTGCAGGATTCGATTGGTCTCATCTATATAAACAAATATTTTCATCGGTAGTCTCCTCCTAAAACTCTATGATATAGCGCAAGCAAACATCGCTAGAATTATTGGTATTATCCGTTGGGTCATTTAGCGCTGTTCCCATGATTTTATCATCATAAACATTTATGGATTTACCTGTCATGTTGATTGTTGATGTAGTTAAACTATTGGATACGTCAAAGGTATTTTCAGCCCCATTAAAAAGGGCGGCAGAGGCTTTAAAAATAGGTGTAGATGCAATACCCCAATTGTTTGCACCTACACCAGGATCATAATCTGACCATATAAGCAGCCAACCGTTTCTACAGTTTGATAATTTTTTAGTTGGTGTAATCGTTTGTCCTACTCCAACATAACTAGCTCCTGACCAAAGTACAGCTTGATTTCGTTCGTAGGTTCGTTCATCCGTGATATTTCCGGATGTAATAGTCGATACGTTCGCATTCACCCGGACTTGCGCTAAGGATATTTCCCACCGGCTTGTATTTTGTGTGAGCGCAGGAGCAGACAGGGTAGCAGCCGGAACTCCTTGGAGCACCGCTAATTGTATGGTATTAGCTACCCAATCCAAGCGTACTATAACACAATCAATACGAGGGTTGGTTGTGTCAGCCGTACCAATCGCTAATACTTCCTCTGCATCTGACTCATAAAAGTGGCCTTTTAAATAAGCTTGACCAGATTTCACTTTGACTTGCATCCCTGTTGAATCTGCATAAACTTGTAATTCGTTTAGGGACCCTTTCAAAACTCCTGTGTCCAGCCATTTTTGCGCCATTTTAGACCATTGGCTTGCATCTAAAATAGGACTATTCGAAAAAGGATAAGATACTTGTGTCATCGAATCACCTTCTTTCTAAATTACTTAACCGCTTCGTGATTTTTTTCATCTTTTCAAAAATCCCTAAGATCGCATTATTATTACTATCGGATGTACCTACCACAGGATTGATGGAATCACCTTCTGGAGTGATCGTTATTTTTACTTCTCGGACGATATCTTGGATGACATCTAATTTTTCTTGGATTTTGCGAACACGCACGTTTTCTTCTGATACCGATTGATAAAAAGATAGGTAATAGTTCAGGATTTCTTTCGTGATGATTTCGTTCGGCTGTGTGAGGACAATGGAAACTTTATCTCCAAGTCCGTAGTCACGAATAAAAGCCAATTGAGGTGTATCAATCGGCAGAAAGCTAAAACTATTCTGTTCAGCGTTATTTATCATTTCCTCGTCTATCGATTGATCTAACTCGGTTACGTCTGATGTATCTCGCTTGTCAATAAAGGTCTCAGATCGTCCGTATTTAACGATTGAAGTATTATCTTGCTTATACCTAATGATACGGTCTTTGCCTTCTCCACCGCCGCCTACGATGACTAGATTCGCTTCTGGGTTATCGTTGCTGTATTCAAAGGATGATAGATTACCGAGTAATGGACTAAAAAAAGCTGACCGTGTTTTGTCGCTCGGTTGATAAACTTGGAACTGCAAAGAATCCTCAACCTGTATCACTCGAAATCCTAATCCCCCACTTAACGAGGTGAGGAGTTCCAAGAGGCTGTGAAAACGGGCTCTGCCTGTGATTGTATTCCCTAAGCCTTTGTCTGCCTCTAAAGTAAAAACTCTTCGGCTTTCAATAGGTGCGCTAGGACCTGCATTCACATCCACAAACTGTTTCATTATCGTTTCTGCTTTTCCTGTCCGGACATCATAATCCGACAAATAAAAATCAGCAGATGGGACGGGATATGCTAGTCGTTTTGCAAGATAAGCCATATCATCTTTCCCGGCAAGGGTCATGGTGTCCGCATCTTTACTAAACGACCGCTTTCGGCTTGAAATAGTTCCTGAAAAAACGGGTTGCCCGTCTTTTTTGACGATGATTCCAGCCTTATTTTTAATTAGTTCACGCGTAGCTGCGCAATCAGTCGGCAAGTCTAAAACAAACGATCCTACCGCATTAAAGCGTGGTATCAGGTCCAGTTTATTAAAATCGGTTATTTCTCCGATTCTTTTAAAATTGGAATCTCTAATATAAATGTTATACATCTTATGGCCCCCAATATCGATTGCGATAGGTTAATTGGATGCTTGATTCTGTTGTCGCATTAGCCATTTCTAATTGAATGCTATTTTCGCCTTCTTGCAAGGACCAGAGAGAGCTTTCATCAATCAGGGTATAGAAAAGGTTAGCCCCATCATTTTTCGTCACAGTCTTAGCGTATGGATTTGTGTCGATAGTGATGGTTTCGCCCACACCTAAAGAAGTTTCTAAGTTCATGACATCCCCTGTGGACATATTCCTCAAGACGATATTTTCACCAGGTCCTGTGATGATCCATTCCGGCCAGGTTTCCACATCTCCTGTATTTTCAATGCTTATATCAGCAAAGACTGTGGATGAAGATAAGCGTAAAGGAAAGATAGGAAAGAATGTACCTGGTGATTCATTAATTTTAAAGGTTTGGACGATGGTGTTTGAATCGTGCCAGAATGGGTCAAAGGCTCTAAATATCAATAATACGATTTTCCATGTACGCCCTTTAGAATCTTTGCTTTCTGTCCCTTCTAACCCTGCTTTGTAACGGCAAATAAGTTCCCTTTGACTATCATCAGGAGCTGTTACTTTTAATTTTCCATCCCCAGTTAAAGGGTTAAACATTCTTAAGCAGTCTCTAACCTTTTGTCTGAGTTCAATTTCTGACTCGCATTTTATAAATAATTGAACATCGACATCACGGGGCTTTACTTGAATATTCCTCAATCTACTACCCGACTGAAACGGTGCCTCTTCCTCCACAAATTCAATCTGGGGCATAAATAATCCGCTTGTACTTAATACAGAAAAATTATCTTGAAAGGTCAATGGATATTCAGTGCCCTGGCTGTCAATCCAAGAGATTTTATCCATGAAGCACCTCCAACCGTTGGAACACCCTCAGCAATTGATACTCATCTAAATCGACTGACTTTGCATCAATCTGAACATTAATATCGCCGCCACGTTTATCTAATAATCCTCGTGTCTCACTCGCATTTTTTACTTGTGATCCGCGCGGGATATTAAGTATTTCTGGACCATGTTCCCCAACAACAGACAATCCACCATCCGCATAATTGGTTCCCTTTGCGTACCATTCAATACCTAAGGACGGCATATTTTTCACCCAATCCAAAGGGTTCTTGGACCAGTTTTTTAATTTAAAATGAGGAGTCTTAATATCAGGTAGTTTTAAGCCAAGTCCACTAAACAGGCTTTTAATTTTACCAAGTGCCGTACTAACAGCATCTCGTGCCGCATTAATTGGTTTTGTTATGGCGGATTTAATGTTCTCAAACTTGGTTTTTATATTTGACCAAATTTCCCCTGCTTTTCCGGTAATAGCTGATTTTATTTCTCCAAAAATTCCAACTGCTTTTGATTTGGCAGCGTTCATTTTTTCTGAAATCGAATTTTTTAAGGATTCAAATTTTGACTTCACGCTATTCCAAATTTCAGATGCTTTTCCGACAATCGCCGATTTCAAATTACCCCAAATTTCTGCTGCTTTAGTTTTTATGGCTGACCAAATTTCGATTGATTTCGACTTGATTTTGTCCCAATTTTTAAAGATTAGTAGGGCTAGTATCCCAATTGGGCCAGTGATTACTGCTAAAATAGTTAGACCCCATTTTTTAAAAAAACCAACGAGCCAATCAAAAACAGATACGGCCACATTTTTGATCCATTGCCAGGATTTTGTTAGCCATTTACTTACGGAATCCCAGTTTTTCCAAAGTAGTAAACCTACTGCAATTAATGCTCCAATCGCTAGAGCAACCAATCCAATTGGATTCGCATTCATTGCCGCATTAAGTAACCATTGCATGGTTGTTTGTGCTTGCGTTGCGGCTTTCCATTTTCCATATAAACCAACGAGAGTGTTTATAATTAATTGCGCCGTAAGTGTGGCAGTAACACCTGCGATAATAGGACCAATAATATTAAAATTATCGATGACAAATTTAATGGCTGTTTTCAACTTGTTAAAAACTTCAGTAGCTCCACCAATAGCAGTCTCTATACCTGATTTAATTTGTGGCAGATGTCCTGAAATCCATTGGGCAAATTCGTTTAATTTCGGCATTACTTTTTCGCTTAACGGCAGAATAATACCTGTAGTTATTTGACGACCTATGCCTGTTAATGCTTCACCAAATGAGTCATATTTAATTTCATTTATTTCATTCAATACATCTATGGAGCCTTTTATACTATCATTCGTCTTTGTCATAGCCAGGATTCCCTTAGCTCCAACATCTTCAAATTTAGTACCGAATAAGGCTACACCATCGGAATATTGCTTTTGTGGATTCTTTTCTTTTGCTAAAGCTTGTGATATTTCAGCCAAAGCTTTCTTGGCTCCATCTCCACCTTTAGCGAATTGTTTTTGCAGTGCAGCACCATTCAGACCCATATTGTCTAATGTTTCAGCAGCTGAACCGCCTTGCTCGGTCATTATAATTCCGAATTCCTTAATTGCATCCCCAGCATAATCAAGGTTAAAAATTCCTGCAGATTTTGCATTTTGGAAGAGTCCAAACATCTCACTAGCTGAGAATCCAGCCTGTTTGAAATAAACAGAGTACTCGTCAATGGTAGGAAGAAGGTCATCGGCATAATTAAGCCCCTTCTGTGAACCTTCTGCAATTAATGCCATGGCATCCGAACCAGCTAATCCAAACTGTTTCATCAGTTTATCAGCTGAACGTATAGATTCATTCGTATCATAGCCAAAGGTATCACTGAACATTAAAGCATCCTGGGTAAGATACTTAAGATCCTCGCCCCATTCACCAGTGATTTTTTTAGCATTGGCCATAACCTCTCCAATTTGTTCAAATGATTCCCCGAAATTATTTCCGTAGATTTCCTTAACTGAATCGCCCATGTCTTTCATTTCATCAGTGGTGGATCCTGTTGAGGCTTGTAGTCCATTTAACGCTTTTTGAAGGTCATCACCAGCAAGAACCATCGCTCCGATACCGACACCTGCTAATCCGGTTCCTGCTAGTAAGGCTCCTCCGATTAATTTACCTGCAGTTGCAGCAGCTCCACCAAGAGTACCGAAAACTTTAGAGAGGCCTTGCCCTTTTTTCTCAGTGTCATCAATTGCTTTATCCGCTTTATCGTTATCAATGAATATGGATCCAAATAATTTGAATATCTCCATAACTTTTACTTCACCTTCCCTTCATAGGAGGCAATCACATCATCCATTTCCCGGCCAATTTCTTCGTATGTTTTATCCGAATGTTTATGAACTGGAGAGTGCAATTTTTGTTTAAACTCATCGAACGACATGAATTTGATTTTTTCCATCATCATATGAGGATAAATAGCCATCCACAATTGCCAGTCTGTGTTCTCGGTTTCTTTGTCGATTGCATGTTTTATATAACTTAGTGATAAGGGTAAATCAAGAATGGCTGACAAATCATAAGTCTTAGATAGTAATTCGACTATTCTTGGACATTTGATTTGGCAGCAGATTTGAAAAAACCAGCTGTGGTTGCATCAGAAAATAATTCTTTAATAAAACTGATTAAGTCGATTTCCTCTGCTTCTTGAATAGTACATTTCTTAATTTCAGCCACAAAAGTATAAATCTCTTGTTCTGCCTTGTAAGCTTTTTTAACTACCTGCATGATTAAATCAGCGCCGACCGCTTCCTGTGAGGATTTCGCATTCGTTACTTGAATATCTAATTTATCAATAATGGCTGAGAGTTTAATTCCTTGTTTTAAAGTAAGCATTATTTCTCCTCCTCATATAAAAAAAGACAGGGATAGTCTCCCTGTCCTTAAGCTGGTTCTGTGATAGTTGTTACATCTTCGATTGAATATAAATCGTCTGATACTTCTAATGGATCCCAGTGCGCGAACACTTCGAGTGCAATCTCACCTTCCGCTTTTGGAGCAGATGATAGGACAAAATCACTTTCATTCATGGCATTGAAGATCGTGATTTTTTTGTATTTACCATTCATTAGCTTTCCAAACATTGTAATGTTTTTAAAGTATCTCGAAGCTGGGATAGCGCCACCTTTATTGTTTTTAATGATTTTAGTAATATCGTCATAATCTGCTTGAGGCAAGGTCTTCGCTAATGTTTCAAGACTCGTATCCAAGATGCTGAATTTAAGAGAAGCGTTGATTTCGTCAATGACCTGCATCCCCACCGATTTCCCTAATGAACCATCATATTCAATATCACGAATATTCTTGGTGGCATTAAATTCAGCGCCGCCTTTAGTAGGTCCTAGACGTTCTGCGTCGAGTTCTCCATAATTCAGTATGACAATACCGTAATCAATTTGAATGTTATCGATCTGTTCTTGTTTTAGTTTTGTCACTTATCTTCACTCCCTTTTATATAACCTAGCTTGATAAATATATTTCCTTCTCTTTATGAGAGGTTCGGGATCGGTTAATGCTAATTTACGGTCTAAATAAAAAGTGACAGCTAAATCATCAGCCATCAATGTTTTTTTATTCAATCCGTTAATACTAACCATTAGATTTTCCAGGGTTGTAGTGTCGCCTGTTCTATCCCATCCATCGATATCTAAAATGAAGAGTTCTTGAAATTCTCCATCATCGGAACTGTTAGGAAAATTAACAACTATATAAGGATAAACGGCTTTATCAGGAGCAGCCTGATAAAAAACACGGGGGTGAATGCCTTTTAAGTAAGAAATTAATGCTTTTCTTAGATTAATCATCTGCTTCTTCATCCTCCACTTCTGGCAAGCCGTTTGCCTTTAGATGTTCTATTTGCCTTAAGTATTCCGCTTGAAGCTGGCGAATTAAGTCAATATTTCCGAATACTGGCCCTCGCATGTAATCGGTAGCTGGCATTTCTCCATTACGAGCACCAAATTGAACTAAATGGGCATGATATGCGTATGTGTAGCCTTTTTTTCTTGCTCTAGCTGCATCATACACACCAATTTGAAGGACCGGTGCTTCGCTTGCCTTTCCTCTTACCCATGAACCCACATTCTTTTTGAGGTCTCCTTCATCCACAGGGACAGCTCGCTTAATTTCTTTCCTCAAAAATTTAGCTACTTCTCTTAATGCTTTTTTCTCCAATTGACCTAATGCTTTCTTGACATCAGGGGCAAATGAGGAGTATCTTTGTGCGTTGTTATTGGAGTCTCTTCTAGCCATTGGAATCACCTTTATTAACAATTCCAGTGCAAATAAGCTCTATGATCTCACCGTTTTTATCAAACGTCCGCAGGATTTCATATTCTTTACCATTAAACAAGAGTTTTGGTTCGTCCAGGTATTCACTGGACCGAACCTCAAATTTTATTTCTGGCTTTAATCCTGTGGAAGCTGCTTGATAAAATTCAGATTGACTTATAGATTTTTTATTTGCGAATATTTGCCGATTACTTTTTATTTCGATAGTGTCGGCCATGTCATTTTCAGTAAGAGTGACTGAAATAAGATCGATAACATCACGAAACAACATTGTAATCACCAGCTAAGGACAAATGTATTTTTAATGATGTGTAAGCTTGATTAAGCTTTTCAGAATCAGGATTATCAAAACCAAAATTAGCCTTACAATAGGTTGTAACCGCTCGGATAATTAACGGATCATCACTATCGGTTTTTTTAACTCCAGAAAGTTGTAAATCTAAAATAGCCCCATCAATCAAATCTTGAATTTCATCATCAAGAGCATTGTGAGTGATTCTAAGGCTTTTACGAATCTTATCAAGCATTTAAACACCTGCTTTCAAAAGAAAAGAGCCACCTCAAAGTGGCTCCTTTCTAATTCACCTCATTAGGCACCTTTCTTAATTAACAATACTCCATTTGCATCTCTTAATTTTCCATCACCAATAAGAGTTGCTTTATCAATCCATTCGTCTGTGTTCTCATCGAAATAACGTTTCATTGCCATTTGAAGATTGGAGTTGAATACATACTCGCTTAAATCAACAAATACAGCAAATACATCACCAGTAGCAGCTGCAGCATAGTTAGCTAAGTAGTCAGGCTCAACACATAACACATCATAACCGCCAAATCGTCTTACTGGTGACCCTGTAATTCCATAGTTTGTTCTAGCAATAGGTTGACCATTTGTATCAACCATTCCATCGATATAACCTTCGAAAGTAGCCTTAGACATAATAAGAATTCCGCTTCCTTCATAAGCCAATGGAATATTTGCAAAAACATTCTTTTTCCATTTATCCCATTTACTGATATCAGCAGATGCAACTGTAATTTGTTGAGCAGCAGGAATTTCTGTAGTGTGGGCAAGAATACCTTTTGGCTGTCCAGTACCAGTACCGCTAATAACAGACTTTTCAATTGCGACAACCATAGCTTCAGCCATATCTGATGCAAGAGTAGCTTCAAAAACAGGCAAAGCGACAGTTTCAGCTTCTAAACTAGTAGCAATTCTGCATTGCAATTTGTAATAACTAAACTCAATAAAGGTATTGATGGTTTTCTTTTGCTTATCAGATAGAGTACCTTCACCTTGCCATGTTGCTACTGGCTTAACGGAAGCAGTCGGGATTTTTAATCCGCCTTTAAAGGCTGTATTTCGAATCCTAGAGAAAATCTGCCCATAAGATTTCATTTTTTGGACGACTTCATTCATGATTGTGGTCGGAATTACAGCACCAATGTCAGTAGTTACTGTTGTTGCATTAGCGCGTAATTCTTCCGACATAACTCCTGTAGTTACATAAGTTCTAAACGCTTTGCGATATTCAAAAGAAGAATATTTATCTTCCCTTTCTTCAACCTCTTTTTCATTTGCATTAGGAGAAAAGATTCCTCGAGTTTCACCAGCTGCACCCTTGTTGATTTCGCCAGCTTCTTTCATAAGCTGTTCTCTCTTTTCAATTTTGGCCTGCATTTCGTTAAGTTCACGAAGTTCTGTTTCAATGGCAGCAAGGTCTGCTTTAGGATCTTCTAGCATTGTACGCAATTCTACTTTTCTATCTAAAATTTCTTTGAAAGTTTTCATATAAATAAACACCATCCGTTTCTAATATTAGTAAATTATTTATCTTTCTTTTTTTGTTGTGACTCTAGCTTATCCAAATCTTTTAGCTCTTTTTCTAAAGGATCAATTTGCCTTTGATACGAATCAATTGTATTTTTTAAAGCTGCTTTTCTTGCTTCAATTTCATGAAGTTCCATTATCATCACCTCATTTCTAAAAGAGTGTTTGAATCAATAATTTTTTTCTGAGGTCTGAATTTTCTTGTTCTGTTTTCTTAAAATCTTCTAAACTCCTAACACTTATTTGACTTGTATCATAAGCCGGAAAAGTGCAGGGACTTACTTCAAACAGTTCAGCTTCTACAATGCTTCTTTTATAAATCTCTCTACCTTCGTATTGAACCTTTGACCAAACGTCATTAGTACAAACAAAGCCAAATGAAGAACCATCTACATCACCGCGTTGTACACTTTCATAAGCATCATTTCCGAATGTATTGTTAGGTAAATCAATATCATAATTCAATCCAGAAGTATCAGAATTAAACCTTAATGTTCCTGCTGATACGCTTCCTAATGGTTTTGATTTATCATGATTCCATAATGCTTTTTGATTCCTATTTTGAAGTGAATTATCAAAGGCACCAGTAGAGATCTCCTCAAGAAATTCATCACCCCACCTATCGCGAATTAAGGTAGGCGAATTATATTTAACAGCATAACCGCCGATAGTCTTTTTTTGACCATCAGTAACTGCTCTAACTTCCAATTTTTCAGTTATCAGCTGCCTTACTTCCGTTTTTTTCACCATCATCACCTCCTTTATTGCCGTCTTTAACCAACGCAGTATCTAAACGACGTATAGGCTTGTCTCCACCTTCAATAGGTCCCAAGGATAGGATAGAACGCCATTCATTCGGTGTCATTGCTCCACGATCAACCATTTGTACAAGATTCATCTTTGTGGACATAGAAGCGTACTGTAAAGCCGACGCTTCAAAAATAATTTTGTTTCCGTATCCGCGTTCTCGTCTGGAAAAAAGCTTTCTAGTAAATTCTCCAGATAACTGCATTGCCACAGGTTCGATTTCAGACTCATAATAAGCATTCCACTGGTCCTCAGTAAATTTACTTTGGATAATATTTTCATTTGTATTAAAAAAGCTATATATCCTTTGCAGAGTCTCTTTCATTTGATCTGCATTAGGTACATAGCTTTCTGGTTTTACTTGTTGCAAGTCGTAGCGTGGATCTGCAGCAGCTGCCCCACCATTACTTTCAATGTTTAAATAATCATTAATAAAAGCATCGACTTGTTTCTTTGTATCTTCAGGTTTTAAAACAGATGTAAACTTTAAAATCCACTTAATCACATTGCTGTTTTTAATAGCCTTCACAATACCTTGGTCTGTGGTATTGATTACCTCCATTAGTGGAGATAACGCTTGACCAGGATGCTCGCCAAAGAAATCATTTTCATTAAAATCTTTTCTTAAATGAATGATATCCGTGTATGGAATGGTCATTTGCTTTCCATTACCAAAATAAAACTTAAGAAAGATATCGCCTAGACTTCCTTCCACAACTTCTACAGTGGTGCATGGTATTGGATACACTTCAGCAGCATAACCAAGTTCATCCCGTTTGATAAATGCAAAAGCATTATTGTTTAGCTCCATTTGTGTTGCCATTTTTTCCTGAAGCATCTGCCCGGTCATCAATGGGTTAGGTTCTTCTAAAATAAACCGCATGTATGGGTCCGGATTGACTTTAAACTCTGTGGCATTATCACGAATATGTTTGGCCGTAAGTTTCCCAACTGCTTTCGCCTTGGGGCGAATACAAGCTCTCACAATATCACTCTGATAAATGTTCCCATTCCAAGAATAGAATCCATTGGATGAATCATTAATCATTTCAAACCTAGTTGTTGTAGCAGGATTTTTGTTTTTATTGAAAATGCGATCAAATAGTCCCAAATTCTCACCACCTTTCGATTAAACCATGTTAAGATAATCATTTTTCTTTTCTTGGAGAACGACATACGCATTTAAAAGAGCTGCAGTACCGTCAATTCTCCGGCGTTGATTATTTGTCTTACATGGTTGGATGTTCAAATTCTTATCAACCTCAATTGCAGTATTAGATAAGCACCATTTGTCCACAGGATGATTGTTATAAATGATTTTTTTCGCTTCTAAATCAGCGCCCAACATTTTCATAGGAGCTGATAAGGTCTTTTTACCTTGAATTACAGGTATCATCGATTCTTTTCCGAAATGTCCTTGCATTTCCTCAACCCAATACCTAGCAGACCAGCTATCATAACCAATCCACGGAATATAAATTCCAAATTCATCGCGTATTTCCAAAAACCACTCAGTGACAAACTTAGGATGAACACTATTGCCGGGCGTGGTCCTTAATAAATCTTGATCATGCCATAAATCATAAGGTATCTTATCTTCCTTAGTACGCTGTTCAAGTAAATCTTCAGGCAACCAATACATTTGTTTTACATATATCCTCGGATCATCCGGTAGCATAAAAATTACCTTTGCTGCTGTTAAGTCTGTCGTGCTGGATAAGTCCACACCACCTATGCCGTAATTAGGCATTAACTTTTCTACATCAAAGGTTTCCGTATTATTCAATTGTTCAAAGGTTAACCAGGCTTCGCTAGAAGTTTCACGAATATTAAAGTCTTTGGTTAGCAAGTTCTTTACTAGCAATGGATTTGCTTGTGCTTTATTAACCTTGGTTCCTAACTGGTCCACTTTCTTTATGGTTCCCAAGCCAGGATTCGCTTTTTTCCAAGTAGCAGGATCAGTCCATTCTTCCCTTTTGTCCAATTCATAAATGATGGGGAGGAAACGGTCATCTTTGTAACCTTCTTTATCATCGAACCCATTCAATAGCATTTCTGCCTCTTCATATTTCATGTCATAAACAGATTCTCGAATGGTCCCAGCAGTGGTAATCATAAAAATCATAGGTTGTTCACGAGCTGATGTACCATCCACAATAACATCATATAGATTCTTATCTTTCCATGCGTGAATCTCATCCATCATAGCCCCATGAACGTTTAATCCGTCTAATGTTTCACTGTCAGAACCTAGAGGTTTGAATGAACTATCATTCCATTCTGAAACCAATTCTGAAACTAATGGTTTGATGCGTTTTAGAAGAACAGGAGATTTTTTAACCATCCGTTTCGATTCTAACCAAACTAATTTAGCCTGGTCTTTCTTGGTTGCTACCGCATAAACTTCTGAACCAGGTTCACCATCTGCAATTTGTAAATACAAACCGATTCCAGAAGCAATTGTTGATTTTCCGTTTTTACGGGCCACAACCAAAAGCACTTCACGGTATTTTCTTGTACCATCTATCTTGTGGACGAATCCAAATGAAGCCGAAACAAAAGCTTTCTGCCATAATTCGAGTTCAATCGGTTTGCCGCCCCATTTACCCTTTGAATGTTTGCAGAAATTCTCAATAAACTCAATGGCGTGATTCGCTTTTTTGGAATCATATTCATAAATGGATTTGATATCGTAAATATCATCAACTAACTTTTTATAAATGCGACGAACCTTATTGCCTACAATTTCTTTTCCAGATTCAATCTGCTCATAATATTCAATGACGGGATTGTAGGTTAAAGGATATCTTTTACTCATTTGTTCATCACAAAGTCGTCAAACCCATCATCATGCTCCAATGGTGTTTCTTTAGGAAGTAAATCGGTTAACTGTTTCATGGCTTGCATATGGTTTTTTATCATCGTGTTGTAGACTTCTACTGCTGATGATTTTTTAGTACCAAATTGATTTGCGCCATTCTGATATGTTTCAGTTACACCATTTTCATTTATGTCATCCTGGAGATCCTCAAGGGTAACAGTCATGAAGGCAGCGTTTTTTATAAGTGAATCAACAGCCTTCTTTTTTTTACTATCTAACTTTTTCAATAATCCGTTAAGTCTCGATATTTCTTTTTTAATCCGTTTTTGTTTTTCTATATCCTGATTTTCACTCATAAAAATCACTTCCTTCCTATCACTGAATACTACACCCCTCATGCACGCGACCTGCGCGTTCTTCGAAAGTCCCCCCTCCGGTCCCCGACATTTTTTGTTTTTAAAATTTTTAGGGGGGGTTTGGGAAAATATTTATATAAAATTATTACTTTTTTGAACCAAATTGCCTTCTTTATCGAACATTAAGCCATAAATTGTAGGAGAATTTTTCTCATGATGTTCCCTGTTATGGCAGTCTTGGCATAGAAGTTCTAGGTTAGTGAAGCTAAGCGTGATGTCTGGATCATTAATGTTATCAGGCGTTATGTAACTCTTGTGATGAACTATCTTACCTGGTCCTTGACATCGCTCACACAACCCATATCTATGATTAAAGTAAGAAGCTCTACAGTTCTTCCACTGCTTCGACTTATAGAACTTAGCAGCATAAGGTTTCATCTAATCCTCACCCATTACTCCTCATCCTTTGAATCTAAGATGCTATTAACCTTGTCCATTACTTCTTCTCTAACTGAAGCAGGTACCCGTTCATCATCCGTAACATCCTTGATGATTTGTGCCAATTGTGTAAATATATCCAGTCCAGTTGCTTTTACTACCACGGTCATTACCGCCATGTTACTTGCCTCCTTTAAATAAATACCAGTTATAACCAATATACATACAGATAACAGTAACGATCATGCCGGCAGCATAACCACAGATGAATAATTTCATACCATCAATCTCCAGTCCTTAGTTCTCAATGGTGGTTCAAGTATTGCATATGTGACAGATGAACCGACACAAAGTAACAGTCCAATGATTATAGTTCGCATCATTCATATCACTCCAAAATAAAAAGCACCTTCAAATGAAGATGCTTGCACAAATATTCTTTAGAATTTTAACCCCGACAATCTCGCTTGCCTTTTTTGCTCCTCTTCAATAACTATCAAAAGCTGTGATTTAATTACTTTATTATTCTCAGTAATAACATCAGCAATTGAGAGTTTCGCTCGATCATCTAAACCACCGTCAGCTAATTTTTCAATAATTTGACTGTGTGTTAATCCTATATAATTCATGGAATCGCCCCCTTTGTTATATATTTCAACAAAAGGGACTATTTTCCTGCAACGATTTTATTATAAAATTATGGCTTACTTCCTCCTCACAGCTCCATTCCTTCTTTCATAGGTATCACGCCTGGTACCCATTAACTCCTCTATATCTCTAACACTAAGTTTCTCTTTCTTCTTAGGTGACTTCATACGTTCTAGCTGCTGTTTCTGTTTATCTGATAATTGATCAGCAATTCTCATCCCATCACCTTCTTTGACAAAATAAAAAGCACCCGATTATTCGGCTGCTTTCAAAATATAATTTATTTGTTTATAGAATTCTTCATATCTTCAACTAGTTCTTTTTCTCTTTTTATAATTTCTTCAGCTCTTTTTTGATAATGAAATATAAAATACATATTGTGTACTTTAGTATCAGCCCAAATAGATGCTAATAATATTCTTAACTTATCCAATAAAGTTTTTTCTGATTTATGAAATCTACTTAAATCTTTATAAAATTGTTCTTTAGATGATTTTGAAAGCGTAGAGACTAGATCGTCGTAATTTTTTTCCTCCAGTTTAAAATTCAAGTTATGAGCAAATGAATTCCTAAGAGTATTAAATTTGTTTAGAGGACCAATCATATCTTTGTCAATTATCAATAGTGATTTACAAAAGTTTATTTTCTGAGAAAAAGTCATATCAGGTACTATTTCAAGAACTTTATGAAGAAGTTGATTTATTTCTTGTTCAATATATAAATGTGCCCTTATAACTACAATCATTGCTTCTTCATGATCTGTTATCTCCAAGAACTCATTATATGATCTTTGAAACTCTTTCATTCTTGTATCATAGTATTGATCAAAATCTTCTTTCCAATTTATCATTATTATCACGTCCCTTCGCCCTAATTATGAGCAAAATGAACTATGCGGACAAATACTATCGTTCGTCAAATTATGACAAACCACCTTTATTACGGCAGATGGCTAAGCCGGTGTGATCCACGCCTTAACCGCCATGGTACGGTACAAAGGAGGAGAAACAATTAATCTTAATACTGGCGCTATTAAAATTAACCAGGCGTGGAGTATTCAATATATAAAAAATAGCACAGTTTCCATAAGAACCTGAGCATGATTGCAAATAAAAAAGCGATACTGCCTAAATCAGTACCGCCAAATACCTGATAGTACGGAAAATAATTGTCGAGGTTATTTCCGTAACCTATTTTTACATACTACTAATATAGCACAGTTAAAACAAAACATTCGTTCTTTTTTCTGCCTTTATTCATTCACTATTCTGCCATTATTAAATAAATGAATGCTTAAAACCTGTTAATTGATCTAATATAAGATTAGGAAGTTTTCTATATGAGATATTTAGAAAACTGTTGGTAAACTCTGAAATTAAAACATTTTCATCAATTGCTTTCATCCATACATCTGGGTAATATCTAGATACCATCCCCAGACAGTAAAGAATCATGAAGTGTATTGAAGGTTCTATTATATATTCATCTGTTTTCGTAATGAAAAACTTATTACCAAACATATCATCAACAATATCAGGAACAAATATATTTTTTTTATCTGAGTTATAGTTACACTCCAAATGTAAGTGGTTTCCTACTTCTGAGAGTACTCTAAACTCCATTTCTTTTTGTTTGTAGTATTCTAAAAGTAATGTCCTATCTTTAGGTAAAATTCCATTAATGATATATTTCCACTTCTCATCAGTTCCCACGTATTCTTGCTTACCATCTCTTACTGCGTAACGGTTATCAGCCCTAACACTTACTTCTCCTCTAGATAAGTTTGGTGTTATTTCCATGTTAAATAATTCATAATATAAGTCAGGTAAATTCTTGATAAGGTCAAAAATATTGAACTTTTTTCCAATAAATCCACTAATCGGAGCAACATCATTACTATTCATCGATAGATTCCTTTTTAAAAAAGAAGAACCGAAAGTACTATCATAAATTTCTACTTCAACTTTGATTGCTGGTGAAACTAATGAATCATAAAACAAAGGAAATTGTCCCCAGGGCTTCCCTTGATTGAAGTATACTTGACATTGAATCTGTTGAAAAAATTCATTAATATTTTTAGTATTTGCCCTTTCTATATTTCCTCTAATTATTTCCAATCCATGGTGGCTATGTTTTTTTTCTTCCCTGAGTTTATCTAATGAAAAATTCCCATCTTTTTTTAACAGAAATAACGCTTGAGATAGATTAACTGCACCATAATACATTAAAAGTGGACGAGTAGCTAATCCAACTTGGGTTGAAGCCAAAAAATATTCCTCTGCCTGTCTTATACAAAAAGAAATTTGACGTGCTTGCTTTTTTATAAATTTATCAAATTTATCCTCAGTAATATTAAGATTCTTTTTAATTAATTTAGTTGTATATTCATTGTCTAGAAAGTATCTTAAGTTCTTCCAAATTTCCTTACTAACATCTTGTGTCATAATTTGCTTAATTTGATCAATCATTTTTTTCTCCATCCTATTATTCTTTATTTAATTTAGAATTATCCATATCTTATATTGTGTGTAACTCCCCAAAACGCTACAAGCCTTGGTAGACATAATTTCTTAGCACTTCTAAAAAATGAATTACACACTGCAATAATATGGATAACTGAATATAAAAAGCAATTAAAAAAGCTCACCATGGTTAACGGTGAGTTAGATTTTGAACTCTTTTATTGCTTTGTTCATTGCATCCTGGTCAATTCCTATATATCGAAGAGTAAAAGCTGGATCTGAGTGGTTTAAAATCTTCTGGAGCAAAGCCACGTCACCAGTCTGCTTATACAGATGGTAACCAAATGTTTTCCTTAATGTATGTGTTCCAATATCATCAAGCCCTACATACTCAGCAGCGTTTCGTAATATCTTATACGCCATGCTTCTTCCTATAGGCTTATTTAATCCTTCTCTACTTTTAAATAAGTATTCATGATCTTCCTTGCCTTCAATATATTTTTTGAATTCTCGTTGAAGCTGTGGCGTCATATCGATTCTTTTTTTCTTATTCGTTTTCATCTCAATAATGTTGAAATATGGTCGCTTAGTATCCTTTACCCTTAGTGGTAGAATATCAGATATTCTTAGACCTGAGTTAATCCCTGTGACAAAGAGCATGTAATTCCGATCATTCTGTTCTCGTAAATATCGTTTAATTTCAAAAATCATGTCAGGGTCTCTAATGGGTTGAACAAAGTTCATGATCCACTCACGAACTGTTCATAGACTTCTATTTTAAGAGCAAAGGCTAGACTGTAAAATGCTCTCGCCTTTATCCGGTAATACTTCCTTTCGGACATACCTAGTTGATTGTAGAGCTCATAATCATATATTTCTTCATCTTCCAAGTAACGCTTTACAATGATTTCGCGTTCTTTAAATTTAAGCCGGTTTAAGCCTTTTCTAACCCATTCAATGTGTTTTTCTCGTTCTCTCTCTAAATCAATTTTTTCAATTACTGCACTTTCTGTAGGTGAGTGAAATTCATTGGTGTATGCAGGAGGAACCAGTGAATAATTGGCAGTGATTTTTGGCACCTTTTCTTCTGGGATAGAAAGTAGATACATGCGGTATTTTTCAAGCGCTTTTTCTACCTCATCCTTTGTTTTTTCCCGATCAATCTCAGGAAGAATAAAATGTAATTGTTTGCTCACCTAGATACCTCCCGTATGGTAAAATATACTTGTCGAGTATTTACCAAGCCAGGAGAATTCCTGGCTTATTCTATTTTTCACTCCATCTGCTATCAGCTGCTTTTTTCCCACGCCATTTATAGTCCGGATAATCCGTATGGAAGTTAACAGGTCTTTCTTTTTTCGTTTTTACAATCGGATGCTTTTCAATATAGGCTAACCGCTCTTCTTCGGTCATCTGCCAAGTAGTGACTTGTCCCATTTATTTCATCACCTCTAAAATCTTAATTTCGTTTTCCGACTCAACTAATCTGCCAAACTTATAACATTCAATAGCGATATGTTTTTCATGATCTGATAGTGGTCGACTCCATTTTTGTTCCAGGTAATAAATGACTTCCTTATAAAAAATTTGTTCATAATCGAAGGGCTGATTCATGGCTTACCTCCTTCGCTATTTCGTCGAATGTAGACGTTAAATTAAAATATCTAACCGCTTTACAACGTGTTTCCCATGCGTGCCCGTTTCTATCTCAACTGTCGATTGCATAACCGTAAATCCTTTATCTAACCAGTAATCAAACATTGCTTTTGCCATCGAGTCTGTCATACAGTAAATAACATCTACTGACCTCATTTAACTCCTCCTTACGTCGCTTTTTGTGTCTACTATTCAGTTCACGTACTTAATCGGAACTCCATTCTTAAACTTATAACCCATGCGCTCCAATTTCCCCCGAACACCTAGAGCACTCTTATTAATTCTGGAAGCAATATCTTCAAGGCAATGTCCTTTATCAAAAAGAGTTACGATTAGTTCAACCTCTTCTGGTTTGTATTTAATGTGATTGTTAAGCCTAATAGGTCTTTGTTTAAGGCTTAAATCTTTGATTCTCCTTTTTACTGCTCCCTCACTTCGATTGACTCTTTGAGCAATCTCAGGATAGGTATATTTATAAGCGGATAACATTCCTTTTAAAATATTGTCTTCCTCAATTGTCCAAGCGTGATTATGACTTTTTCTAATTTTCCGAGCTTTGATAAAATCGGCATTTCGTTTTTCTTCCACCCATTTCGGCTCAGGTCCTAACATGTTCTTTTCTACTCGTGAAAAATCAATCATTTGTTTGTTTTTCTCTGCCCATTTCCAAAAATCAGCATAACTAACGATCAGCACTTTATTCTTTTTGCAAAAGACCTTCTTTTTAGCAGGGAATTCATAAATCTTGATCCAATTTTTAAGAATGCCATAAGAGACATTTATCGCTAAAGCTAATTGATTAACTGTAATTCCTTCGAAAGCAAAGCGCGGATCAATGAGACCCATTCTGCTAGCCTTTAATTTAACTGCAGTTACTGTCCGACCTAGTTTGTTTGCAATTCCTTTTATGCTCACTGTTCCCCAAATTTCTTCAAGACAATTTACTTCATCTGTCGTCCAGGTCTTACCTACTCCCACTTTTCAACCTCCTCATTGTCCAAACTTATTCATAAAATGTACCCGTATTTTCTGTGATGTAGCTTCGCCAATCCCCGGCCATTCCTCCAAGCCTTCAAGAAGATTTACCAAGCATTCAATATCTGATTCCCTTTGCTCTTTAGCACCAGCTGCAAACCCACGATTAAAGATTAATGATTCCGTTAATTTTAAATCTAGCTGATAATCAACTTTTGGCTTAGGTTGGTGTTCTCGTTTCATTTTCCTAAGACTCCCCATTTAACACACCCGCCTTCACAAAAATATTCCTCCATGCTATAGATAAAACTTCTTTCTCGATAACCCGTTGTCGCTTCGCAATTGCCTTTCTCAGCCTTCTTTTCTGCTTTGCTTTGTTTACCATTACCTCACCTCAATCTAGGAATCTCTGTACCGCCTAGTCGCTTGCATTCCATTCCAAAGCGACTGGCACATTTTTTATGCAGGGAACATCTTGTGATGCAAGTCATGAGTTTGTCCTCTTCCCTTTGCCACTTAGGGCGATCATCCGCAATAATGACTTTCTGCAAGACGTTCCCTCCCTTTCGTTTATTTCATTTCCACAAAGCCTTTTTTCTTGTCATATTTTAGGACAGTAAGAGAATCTAAATATTTTCGCTCAAACAGTTTTCGTTTGATGGCAAATTCCTTCGTAACAACCCCCTTGACATCCACAATTTCAACCGAGTCATCTAACCTATGAACCTCAAAATCTGCCTTATATTCAATCTTGCGAAAGGTCTTCCCATTCTTTTTAAATGCTTCCTGCAGGATGAATTTAGGTTGAAGTTTAAAACTCTTAATTTGCCTTGATTGTTTTAGCCATTTCAGTTGCTGGTAATATTTCGCCTCCGCTTGCGAATCAAAGGTGATATCATCAACAACCGTTTTTTTATTGCCGAACTTACTTCTTCCCATAGAGCTGGCTCCTAATCAAAATAAATAGCTTGTCCAAAATTATGGAGATCATTTGTTTTTTCTTTTTCTCAATTTTCTTGCGTTGTCTTTTCTTCATACCGTTCCCTTTCTTCGAGTACCTGTTCTGCAATAGCTGAGGCAACTGCAGCAACATGAATTAATTCCTCATACAAATTATCTGCATCCGTTGGTTTGGTACCTTTGGGAAAGTGGATTTTGTTTATTGCTTGGCAAACTTCCCCGAATTCTTCCCCTAATATTCCTAACCATTTACCCCAATCATGCCGTTGATGTCCCCAAATATCGTTTTGCCTGAGCCTTTCTTCAAATACATTCATGTTGACTGTGGTCATCAATTCTTCGATTTTGCTCACTTTGTTTCCCCCTTCATCCTTTTGTCTCGTTTTTTTCTTGGTTGCGTACCCTTTAATCCACCATCTCTCGGCTGGATCCATCCTTCTAGTTCACAATGCATCACCAGCAATACCATTTCATAATTAGCCACCCAAAATTTTTCCGCAATCTCACCGATTGGAATACCCTTTTCCCATAATTCAATAAATTTCGCAATTTGTTTTGGGCTATAGTCCATTTTTGCATCTGGTAACAAAATGACTTGGTCCATTAAGCTATTAATTCCACTCATCAATACCACCTATTACTGTCATTTTCAGAGTCAATTTCCCTAAAGGACGCTAACACAAGTTCATATTTCAACTCGTGGTAATCACAATCGTGAATGGACTTTCCTGTTTGAGATTTTATTACCCCTAGTGCGAGTAACCGTTCTAGAACAAAATCACGCTTCATATTCTTTTGAAGTTTCACAGAGTTGTAGAGGATACCCATAAAAACAACCCCTCACAAGTTTCATTTTTTGTCATTTACGACTTTCTGAATAACACTGACAACATAATCCCTCGACTGCAAATCCATTTGGGCGCTCACATCTCGGACAAATCTCGGATGTAGTCATCCAATTTTTATGACAATCCTGGCACTCCATCTTGACCTCTTGCTTTTGCTTATCGACGACATAACCATTACCGCCACATTTCGGACAGATCCCACTCATGCTTTCACCAAATCCTTTAGCCTGGCATTTTCTTGCGCAAGTTTTAAATTTTCCTCAGACATATCGTAAAACCGAGTGAGGCGGCTATTTTGCTTCATTGCTTTGATTTCCTGGTCTTTCTTCTCTAATCGACCTAGAAGAATGGTTTCTTGGAGTTGGTATAGCTCAATTTCTTTTCGTTGCTGTGTCACAATGCTCATAAAATCAGCAATAGCCATATCTTTTTCGGCGTGTTTTTCAGCCATAGCACCGTTTTCTTCCTGAAGCTGCTCGTAAGAATCGATTAGCCATTTGATTTCCGCGATATTCATACGACCTCGATTGAAACTCCCTTTAATGATTTGCAAATTCATAGGTTTCCTCCGCCTTCTTTCTCATTTCCGCTGACCTTTCTTTAAAAGCCTTCAATCTACCGTACCAACTTTCATCTGGTTCAGGGCCACATGCAGGACAACAGCATGTCCTGATGGAATAACTATCAATCTCATGGACTACATGAGTACCATTGCACAGGTTACACATTTGGCGCACCTGCCAATCTATGGTTCAGAACTTTCCTATCCCCTTTTATAACTACCGTGTGATTCTTGGACATTTGATAAATCCGTGTACCTAATGCCTCATCGATGTCACACAGCTCGTCTACCGTTTTTTCACTGGATACCATGATAGGTTTGTGGTTTAGGTATCGATAATTGATGACAGCGAACATTTGCTCGATCTGGAAATCTGTCGGAAATGTTCTGCCTTTAAACAGATCATCAATATAGAGGACACCAACGCGTTTCATCCTCGCCAGCTTTTCCTCCAGTAAATCGAAATCATCTTTCAAGTCATTGAATCCTTCGACAAAGGGGAAATACAAAACACTCACTTGTTTTTTCATGATCAAGTTATTAGCAACCGCTGTAAGCAAATGTGTTTTTCCTGCCCCGGGCTGACCTAGTAAACTGATACTGTTATTACGTTGGTCTTTAATGTGCTCAAACTCCACAAAGTAATCTTTCGCGCACTGGTGAGCCTGATGTACGGCTTCTGGCTTACTTTCTAAAATAAAGTTGCTGAACGTCATTTTTTTAAATTCATCAGTAATCTCACTGAATTTCATTAAGTGATTTGCTTGACGTTTTTTTGCACATACACAATCCTTTATAACTTCAATAAACATTGGATTACCATTGGGCCAAACCCGTTGTTTACCTTCGTGATTAAGGGCAGGTACGTTTTTTAGAATGAACCCCTTATCCTGACATGCAGGGCAGCTATAGTTTTCAGTATCTGCCGACTTTGTTGCCGAAGATTGGTTCTTTACTCTCGCTTGCAGCTCTTCCATGACCTCTGCGATACTTCTTGCCATCGTTCGCCCCTCCATTGTTTTTTTCATAATGTTTATCAAGGATAAATCCAACGCAATAATCTAAACTGTTTATCCTATCTCTCTTGTGCTTCGGTTTATAAGTCTTAAATTTCTCCTCAAGCCATGTAATAGCATCGTTAATATTCACTCCAGCATCTAAAATTTCCTCAGCTGCTTTTTCGTCAATTGGTGAATGATCGAAACCATATCCTCTAAGAGAAATGAATTTTTGGAGGAGAGGACGTGTATCTGCTGCTGCAGCAATATCTATATCTCTATCTTTATCTTCTTCTACTTCTCTCTCTTCTTCTGTTGCGTGACCTATCGTGACTGTCCCGTGACTGTCCCGTGACTCCAAGTTTTTTTTCTTCTCGCGCTGTCTTTGCTTCCGAATACGCTCTTGTTCACGGATTTTTTCAAGACCATCAATGTTTTGATGTTTTTCCCAGTTGGTTATAGAAATAAAGTGATCATCACTAATTTCAATCATCCCGAACTGTTCGAACGCTTTAAGTGCAAGTCTTACAGTTGGAATTGGTCTGTTAAAGATTGTTGCTAACATTTCATCTGTGTAAGGAATATTTTCATTTAAATAAATGTACCCGGTAGCGTTCGTTTTTCCGGCCTGAGCAAGCAGTTTCACCCATATGACTAAGATTGTGTCCGCTTCTGGCAACGCTTCAATCAACCGTATTTTTTCATCTTCAAACATGTTAACGCTCAATTTTATCCATTTAACTTCAGCCATTTATTTCACTTCCTGGTGTAAAACTTGTAAAACATGATAAAATAGTCGTAAGTTATTTTCTTTTTGGTCCGATGTTTGCAGCATCGGGCTATTTCTTTTTTCCCTTCACCTCATCTTCCCGATCACAGATGGCAAATCCATTCTCTTCTCGGATAAATTTGTAATTGGGATACCAAGTCAAATAATTCTGAACTAAGAATAAGAAATTCTTCTCAGTCGATGTCGCTTTCATTTTTAATATCCGTTCTGGAAGTAATACTTTACAACGCGTGTATGAAATCAAGTTTTCACCTCTATGCCTCTATAAAAATATGAATATGATGATTTTTATTAATTGAAAGCTCTTCACGAATACTCTTCGATTTTTCCTGACAATCTGATACACTTTCTGCAAAAACAAATGCCTTATGAACGTTTTGAAAATTTCCGTTAATCTTAACCGCAAAATTTACTTCAAATAGCATTAAAACCACCCTTCAAATTTTACTTTCTGGTATTATTCTGTTTTTCAGCATGCATATCTCCAATGACAACGCCGACAATAAAAGTGATCATTGCGTATAAACAAGCCGCGAATGTCATAATAACGGCCTCCATGACTTCACCCATGCCATTGCATCACTAAAGTCTTTTCTTTTCACAAAGATGTACTTAGGAGCTGCAAACGCTCTTCGTAGGTGACTGTGAATTTGGTTGTACAGCTTATTGGAAGGAACTTCATAATCCGCTTTGATGCACTCCACCCGTTGTTTAATGGCATGATGCAAAGAAACTTGCTGACCATGATCTAGTGTCAATTGATTGGTTAGGGTGTGTTTGATTTCCTTTACCTCTTCTTTAACAGCGGCAATTTCCTCAGCAGATTCAATGGATAGCTTCATAGCAGCGACTAACTGCTCACGTTCGGATAAAATTCTTGGTTTTTTTAACTTTTCTTCCATTTGTTCAAATTCATCAATGTAAGCTTCTTTGAACTTCATAGCTTCTTTTCCGGTGTATCCCATGGCCAAAAGCGTGAATCCCTTTTTGTTCATGTGGTACATGGGCAACTCTTTGTTTTGATTGTTTAAATATGTGGACTCTCCAAAATTGGCGAGTCGGAATTCATCACTGCAGCCAAGATTTCTAATATCGCGTAAAACTTTGTCATGACCTTTCTCAAATACTTCTGCAACTGTTAGCGAATCAGTTACGGCTTGATTTTTTTCTACGAATACTAATTGGTTCAAATGTTTCTCCTCCTATGAATCTTTTATTTTTTTATTCTTAAAATCGTTCATCAAATTTCGCCATTTGGCTAAAAAGGAAAACCTGATTAGGCTAAAAGTTAGGCTTTAACTTCAGTGTGCTGGAGATAAAAATCCCGGAGCTCTAAATAGCTATCTATTTCAAACTCGCCTATTCCGATACCATGCTCAGCCGTTAGTTTTAAATGATCACTAACATTTTTAGTACTTTTATAAAAGTTAAATTCCCTAAAAAATAGTGTTCTTCTCTCTGTTCTCTTAAATAAGCATTCTACAGTTGCGATTCTGTCATCATTACCAGTAATTCTGTATGCCACCATCTCCACATTTTTGAAGCGATCAGTGTTTAATAAATCATTTACGGTAATAAACACTTCTCCCTCACCAAGCGTTTTTATTGGTCCGATATTGCTTGCTAGGTATAAACCGTTCATACTTGTTACCTCCTTTTTTATCTAATTGGTTGCTCTGAGAGCCATTGAAGCAGGAACCTCTTTGCTTCATCTGCTGGAAATAACCATTTGGCACCGACTTTATGTTTCGGAAAGCGTGGATCATAAAAGAATTTCTCTAAGATGGTATTCCAAGATAAACACGTTCTGCGAAGCAGCTCTTTTCTATCCCAAAACACAAGTTCCTTATCAACCTCTTTTACTTTTTCTTCCAACTTTTCGAGATAGAGCTGTTTTACTTCTTGTTCATCGATCTGGACGCTTAGCATGATGTCGCCTCCTTTCATGGTGTTCTGGAAAATTGGTTATCCTAAGACGTGGAAACTTCATTGTCACTATTATGTTTCGTTTCGTTACCACGAGTTTCAAAAAAAATGGTCCAATCAAACCCAATTGCATCAGCGATTAACTTTGCTACAGGAACACTTGGCGATCTATCGCCTAATTCAATCATGGTGTAGTATGCACGTTCAATCTCACACTTTTCAGCGACTGAATTTTGTGTTAACCCTCTTTGTAAACGTAATTCTTTCAGCCATGTTCTCAACTTTCATCACCACCTTGTAACGTTTCGTTACTCTTAATATAGTATCATTACGTTACAAAGTCAATACATAAAAACAAAAAAAGTTTCGATTTGTTACAAGAACTTTAAAGTAACTAATTGTTACAGTAAAATAAAAGAAAAAAGGGGTGAGACCATTGCTTTCTGAAAGACTGACTGTACTTAGAAAAGAAAATAATAAAACGCAGCAGCAAGTGGCGGACTACTTAAAAATTACAAGACCAGCTTATACAGCTTACGAGCGTGGTACTCGCCAACCTGATTACGATATACTCCAAAAACTTGCAGACTATTTCGATACCACAACAGATTTTCTGTTAGGAAGAGAAATAACTGAACAAACTAAAGAAAAAGACATCGAAAAAGTTCTTGATGATCCACAGCTTGGATTATGGTTTAAAGAAGGAAAACAAGCATCAGCTGCTAATAGACAAAGAGCATTGGAATTTCTAAAGTTTATTGAAAATCAAGAAAATGACCGAAAGCCAGGAGATAAACAATAATAAGCCATTCGGCTTTTTATTTTATGCACAAAACAGAACATACATTCCCATCACGAGGAGATTGTCTATGAATTATGTACTCACGCCGCTGGAAGAAGAAATTAAAAAAATGTATTTATCATTTGGAATCCGCCGCCCGGATCAAATAGAACTATTCAGCATCGCTAACCATTTGGACGTTTGGGTTCACATCGCCGATTATGAAAGTCAAGCTTGTGAAAGAGATGGTCTTTTAAGCATTGTTCTTGATATCTATAAATCCGAACAGGAACAATGGGAGGATTTCGGGCACGAGCTCGCCCACATTCTATGGCACGGGGGGAATCAGCTCGATATGTCCGATTCTTTTGCAGAATTTCAGGAAGTGAAGGCGAACAATTTCGCCCTGCAATTTTGTGTCCCTACTTTCATGCTTCTGGAATCAGGATTACCGTCTACTTGGAATGAAGCGATTCTTTATGTGATGGAAACATTTAACGTCACGGAGCATTTCGCAAGAAAAAAACTTATACACTTTGAACGTCAGGTCGTGGGATTTCAATTTCATCAAGCCATCTGGGAAGCTCAAAAAATTCTCGAATTGATTTAATATGGAATGATTTAACACGATATGAAAAGAAAAAAACCTTTATGATTGTGTAGAAGGGAGGAAATACAGTTGGCTAGTTTTAGACAGAGAAGCAAGAAGTGGGAATACCGGATTAAATATACGGACCCTGCCACTGGCAAAACGAAAGAGAAAACAAAAGGAGGTTTCCGTACAAAGAAAGAGGCACAGATCGAAGCTGGGGAAGTGGAAAAGCAGCTTTACCTTGGACAACATACGATTATCAAGAGCAAAGAGATTTTGGTTAAGGATTGGTTAACTCAATGGCTCCAGGTATATGGTACCCAATGCGAACCTAGCACGTTTAGGACTAGGAAGTTTTATACCGAAAAGCATTTGATTAACCACCTGGGTTATTATAAATTGAATCAACTTACAAAATTGGATTATCAAAAATTTATTAATACTTTACTGACAAAGTATGCGAAACGAACGGTTCAAACCATCCACTCCATATTTTGCACAGCCATTAACAAAGCAGTAGATTTAGAGATGCTCAGTCACAATAAATTCAGATTTATCAACATAAAAAAAGAGGATGATAACTCCCATTTAAAAAATAACTTTTTAACGAAAGAAGAAGTGGACATTTTTCTCGATGCGGCCAAAACAAGCCCTTTACATCATTACATGTTTGTTTTTCTTACGATCCGTACTGGTCTACGAAAAGGAGAAGCTCTCGCTTTGACTTGGGATGATATCGACCTTGAAAATAAAACAATTAGTGTGGCGAAATCCCGCGGGACCAAAAACGGGTTGAAAGCACCAAAAACCAAGTCAAGTATTCGGACCATTTCTATTGATACTACCTTGATCAATGAATTGAAGTCATATCGAACATGGCAAAAGAAGAACAAATTGAAATACGGTCAAGCCCACAAAGAGTCAGAATTCATGCTGACGAACCGGAATGGGTCGGAACTTACAGAATTCGGAGTTAATAAAATCGTCGCATCGATCCTTAAAAAAACAAATCTGCACCACATTTCCCCGCATGGATTGCGTCACACACACGCCATCATGCTTTTAGAAAGTGGAGCAGATATTAAAACGGTTAGCACTCGACTGGGTCACACCTCGATAGATATGACTGCTAATGTGTATCTTCATATTACCAAAAAACACGAGGAAGCAAGCGTATTGAATTTAGAAGTTTATTTGAATAATTGAGAAAGTGGGCAAATGGTGGGCAATACCCAAAATAAAGGCTTTGAAACCCGCTACATAACCCGTTTAAACATTTTCTCCATCTCATAGACCGAATAATGGACAATAATCGGTCTGCCGTGCGGGCAGGTAAATGGATCAGATGCTTTCCTCAAATCATCAAGGAGTGCTTGAATCTCATCATTTCGTAAATGCCGATTGGCTTTTATGGATGCCTTGCAGCTCATCATAATCGCTGCTTCTTCACGTAGTTTCTTAATATCCACCTTTTTCATCAATAAAAGCTGTTCAATCATGTCTTCGATGATTTGTTTTTCTTCCCCTTTTGGGAACCACTGCGGATGGGATCGAACAATAAAACTATTTAGTCCAAATTCCTCAAGAAAAACCCCGACCTTTTCAAGCTCACTTTGGTATTCATTTATTTTCAAAAATTCATCCGTCGAGTATTCAAAGGTTAATGGTACAAGCATTTCCTGCAGTTCTGATTGGACTTGCCCAACTTTCTCCCGGAAATACTCATACTTCAACCGTTCCTGGGCCGCATGCTGATCAATTATATAAAGGCCATTTTCATTTTGAGCAAAAATGTAAGTTCCGTGCATTTGTCCAATCGGATATAACCGTGGAACTCTGCTCTCGACCGAAACATTTCCTGTCTCAACAGTATCTACATTAGGTTCAATCGTTTGATTACTATCATCAGGTTCGTCATCTGAGTCACTAAATGGATTAATAGATTGCCAAGTGTCTCTTCCACCCGTCGCTTCATCACGCTGGAAACTCGGTAATTTATTAACAGGTGTCTCAACAGGCACTTCCAGCCATGGACGGGTCTCCTGAATAGTTGCAGCTGCAACTGGTTGTTTCCATTCAAACTCTTTCCCATCATTTGCCGGTCTTGTACCTTCATCCAGAACCAAAGAAGTTTGTTCTTCCTTCGGTACATCCTTTTTCACCGCTGTATATGCTGTCGGGATAAGGATCTTTGATTTAAACGCTTCTTTTATAATCGAAGTGACAAGCTCATTCAGTTCCGCTTCTTTACTAATGCGGACCTCCATTTTCGAGGGGTGAACATTGACATCAACGAGTAAAGGGTCCATTTCAATATTAAGGAGCACAATCGGGAACCTGCCGATCGGAAGCAAGGTATGATAGCCTTCTTGAATTGCCTTGGCTAATGGATAGTTTTTTATAAATCGGCCATTAATCATCGTCGAAATATAGTTTCTTGAGGCACGCGTTACCTCAGGCATCGAAGCAAATCCATTAATTTTATAATCCAGCGATTGTCCGGTGATTGGAACTAACTGCTTGGCGATCCCCATACCGTAGATCGATGCCAGAACCTGACGAACATCCCCGTTACCATTCGTTTGCAGCAGTTTGCGATCATTGTGAATCAGGCGGAAGGCCACTTCAGGATGAGAAAGGGCCAGTCGATTCACGACATCCGTGATATTTCCAAGCTCTGTATGAATCGTCTTCATATATTTTAAACGGGCAGGTGTGTTGAAAAATAAATCAGTGATCGAGATATCGGTCCCGCGCCTGCTTGATGCTTTTTCAAACGTTTCGACTTTGCCGCCTTCAATCACCAATCGATTTCCGGCACCTTCTCCTGTAGAAGTCTTCATCTCGAGCCGTGAAACCGAGGCAACACTTGGCAGGGCTTCTCCACGGAACCCAAGAGTCCGGATTCGGAACAAATCATTTTCATTTTTAATTTTGGATGTGGCATGACGTTGAAAGGCGAGTAAAACATCCTCTTCCTCGATGCCATATCCATTATCGGTAATGCGGATTTTGGCGAGGCCCGCTTCTTCTACCTCAATTTCAATCACAGTGCTGCCGGCATCAATCGAATTTTCAACCAACTCTTTTACAACAGAAGCAGGGCGCTCGACTACTTCACCGGCCGCGATTTTATTGGATAAGGCATCATCTAATTGAATAATTTTACCCATTCGGATTCACCCCCTACTTTAACTTTTTCTGAAGCTCGTACAACAGGTTGATCGCCTGAAGTGGTGTTAAATCCAATATATCAAGATCCTTCATTTTCTCTATGACTCTTTTCTCCTTCGAAGAGAGATCTTGCTTTTTCACTTCTTTTGGTTCATCAAAGAAAGATAGTTGAGCAGGTTGTTCTTGTACCTCCACTACTTCCGCTACTTTTACCACATCTTTTTTTGGCGTGTCTGGTTGGATATCAGACTGTTCGAGTGCTGTTAATATTTCATTAGCACGGCTGATTAATTCTGACGGCAGCCCTGCTAGTTGGGCAACATGAATCCCGTAGCTCTTATCAGCCGGTCCTTCTTTAATTTTATGAAGGAAAACAACTTTTCCATTATGTTCAATCGCACTGACGTGAATGTTTTTTAACTTATCCAGATCTTCCTCTAAAACTGTTAATTCATGATAATGGGTGGAGAATAGAGTCTTTGCCCCAATCTGGGTATGAATATATTCAATGATGGCTTGAGCAAGTGCCATTCCATCATAAGTAGATGTACCGCGCCCGATTTCGTCAAACAAAATTAAACTGTTTTGTGTCGCATTTGAAATCGCATTTTTGGCTTCCAACATTTCAACCATAAAGGTACTTTGTCCTGAGATCAAATCATCCGCCGCACCGATGCGGGTAAATATTTGGTCAAAAATCGGCAGTATCGCTTCTGTGGCCGGAACATTACAGCCAATTTGGGCTAATATCGAGATTAACGCGATTTGGCGCATGTACGTACTTTTCCCTGACATGTTCGGACCCGTGATCAACAAGACTTCGCGCTCGCTGTCCATGAAGCAATCATTCGGAACATATTCCTGGGCGTTTAATACCTTTTCAACGACTGGATGGCGGCCTTCCTTTACAACGACCCGGCCTTCCATAGAAAACTGCGGTTTTATATAGTGCCGGTCTTCACTTACTTGAGCAAAACACTGCAAGACATCAAGCTCACTAATCGTTTTTGCCAAGGCCTGTAGGCGCGGGATTTGTTCCTTCACAATTTCGCGAATTTCGGTAAACAACTCATATTCAAGCTCACCGCATTTTTCTTCAGCTTGTAAAATTAATGCTTCTTTTTCTTTTAAATCTGGAGTAATAAACCGTTCTGCGTTCGATAAGGTTTGCTTCCGTTCATACTGCCCTTCTGTTAAAAGATGCAGATTCGCCCGGGTAATCTCAATATAGTAACCAAATACACGATTATAGCCAACCTTCAACGATTTAATACCGGTTTTCTCGCGCTCTTCACGTTCGAGTTGGGCAATCCACGTTTTCCCGTTCCGGCTGGCATCACGATATTGATCGAGCTGAGCATTGTATCCATCACGAATCATATTGCCTTCTTTTAAGGAAAGCGGTGGATTTTCTACAATCGACTGCTCCAAAAGATCTGTGATCTCTTCACACGGGTCAAGAAAATCGGCAATTTGGCTCACCTTTTCATTCTGCATGCCTGCAAGGATTTGTTTCAAGTAAGGGACCTGCATTAATGAACGCTTTAATTGGACCAAATCACGGGCATTAATATTGCCAAAGGCTACTCTTCCCGCTAATCGTTCTAAATCGTAAACTTCTTTCAGCTTTTCACGAAGTTCCTGACGCTCGAAATAATAAGACATCAGGACTTCAACGATGGTTTGACGTGATTCAATTTCATTCTGATTGATTAACGGGCGATCGATCCAGTGTTTTAACATTCTTCCGCCCATTGCGGTCATCGTCTCATCAAGGAGCCATAATAATGAACCTTTCTTGCCTTTAGAACGAATCGTTTCCGTAAGTTCAAGATTGCGCTTTGAATAGTAATCAATTTTCATAAATTGATGGATTTGATAGGTAGTGACTGGCTGAAGATGGTCCAAACTTCTTTTTTGTGACCGGTATAAATAGTTAAAAAGTCTTGCGATGGATTGCTTTAATTTTTCTTGATTCAAATCTTGAAGTAAATGCGAATAATTGATATCTATTGAACTATTATCTTCAAATGAAATCGCTAGTACATCGCGTTCTCGTAGCTTCTTCTGTAGCTCTCCGTCAAAACTGCTAGAGACAACGACTTCCTTTGCACTTAAAACAGCTAACTCATTTAAGACATCGTCAAAATTATTCGATAATAACGTAACCCGGCTTTCACCGGTTGAGATATCATTGTAGGCAAAACCATAGGTTTGGTCATCAAAGCTTGTGATCGAGGCAATATAGTTATTCTCTTTATCATTTAACCCCTTGCCCTCCATCACTGTTCCCGGTGTGATCAATTGGACAACTTCCCTTTTCACCATCCCTTTGGTCAGTTTCGGGTCTTCCACTTGCTCACAAATGGCCACTTTGTAGCCTTTTGAAATGAGTTGTTCAATATAGTTCGGTGCCGCATGGTAGGGAACGCCGCACATCGGAATTCGGTCATCCGTGCCACCTTGTCTGCTCGTTAAAGTTATTTCTAATTCTTGCGAAGCTTTAATCGCATCGTCAAAAAACATTTCATAAAAATCGCCTAAACGAAAAAATAAAAAGGCATCTTGGTAATCTGCCTTAACTGTTAAGTATTGCTGTATCATCGGCGTATATGCAGCCATAATGACCTCCACTAAATAAAGACTTTCGATTTTCTTCGACAAATTATTATACCATAATTCGAGAAGACTTTATTAGGAAGAAAAAACCTAATCATAATCAAAAAGGAAATAATTAAAATTTCTTAAGAGGAGTAAAAGCAAATCCCATCGAATATAATTATTAAGGTAAAACTAGCATTAATTTACAATTGATAATTGTTTTGATTATTGTCTACAGGGGTGGTGGTAAGATGGATGGAGTTTTTGGCCGCAGTAACAAAAACTTTGATTTTGAGATGTTTTCTGCAAGTCACTTTGTTATTATCTCTATCTTACTCTTAGTTTCAGTCTGCCTATTCATGTTTAGAGATAAATTGAAGGCTAATGAATGGAGACGAACTGAAATCGGGGTCGCTATTTCACTAATCATCATGGAAACGACTTATCATACCTGGATGCTTTTAAATGGAAGTTGGGATGTCAGTCACGCCATCCCATTAGAATTGTGCAGTATTAGTCTGATATTAACCGTCATTTTATTGTTAACTAAGAAAAAAATAATCTATGAGATTTTATTATTCACTGCATTATTAGGCGCATCTCAGGCGTTATTAACACCATCATTAAATTATGATTTCCCGCATTTTCGATTTTTCCATTTCTTTTATACACATTTGATGGAGATCTGGGTGCCACTTTATTTTACATGGGCAAAGGGATACCGACCGACGATTTGGTCTGTATTAAAATTATGTATCTTTTTGAATGTGTTAATGCCGATTATTATGTTGATCAATAAACTGGTAGACGGAAATTATATGTTCTTAAGTCATAAACCTGACAGTGCGAGTTTATTAGATGTTTTAGGACCTTATCCATGGTACATTTTATCGCTTGAAGGACTATTAATTGGGCTTAGTCTAATCGTCTGGTTGATCTTCCGTGAAAAGACTGCGAAAAAAAACGAAGTGGCCAGAGACCTGCCAATTCAATAATCTCAACTTTTTATTGACCTTTTAGAATTAACAAATTATAATAAATAACGTTCCTATTTTATTTGTCTCAGTAGCTCAGTAGGATAGAGCAACAGTTTCCTAAACTGTAGGTCGGAGGTTCGAATCCTCTCTGGGACATCTTTTTAAGAAACGCTGTGTTATCGTATTTGTTTCCGTTCAATCATACGGGACAATCACGTGACATTGCGTTTTTTTTTTCGTTAGCTGTAGGACGTGGTTTTTATGACTGTAGGACAGAGTTTTGTAACTGTAGGACACCTCGATATTGTTCAAACTCAACACCGTCCATTAGGTCAATTTCTCTAATGCCAGCTTCACTTAAACGTGCTTCATATGCTTCGAGCTCTTCTTGTCTTTTTTTTGATTGATAAGCATAAACGGCAAGAATAGATAAGAGAAAGATAGCTAGTAATAAGAATACGTCTTCAAACACAATAATTCTTCTCCTTTTGAATAAAAGTTAAATCAGTCATTTAACAAGCTCCTCTCAAGGGCGAGTGATAAGCCTTTCTATTAGTCTCATTTTACCATCCTCCTTACCAAATTGTGGAGTTAAATAAATTACATTAATATGTAAAAAGGACCGCACAGCTGCATTAACAGTTTACAACGAATAACTCAATTATCTACTTTTATTAGCGTATTCATCGGTTCACCTCATACGTAAAATAACGATTTTATTATGGTTATGTTTAACGTATAATCGTTAATCGTCATGTCGTAATACTAAACCTCGCTAACGCTCAGTTGAATCCTGCTTATGCAGTCTTCTATTAGAACATAATCTATATAATCTTTAGATGTTACTGAAGCTGATAAGCTTTGGTTACATCACCGAGCCGATAGGCGAAGGTTATTACGTCATATACTTTCTCTTAAGACCTATACGCCTCTAACCCTTGATACGAATGGGTTTTCAGACGATTTTAGCACGGCCTACTTGCTAAATTTATTAGTCATAGTTACCACCCTAAATTGAACCGATTAAT
The DNA here is from genome assembly GCF_018613205.1 of Bacillus sp. ISL-46. NCBI lineage: Bacteria > Bacillati > Bacillota > Bacilli > Caryophanales > Bacillaceae > Bacillus > Bacillus sp. ISL-46. The sequence continues at coordinate 23,552 of NZ_JAGGQR010000026.1, read as the reverse complement.
ATCATCTTTTGTAATGCGTCAAGGCTTCGGATTCCACGTCATAGGCTTCCATCATCAGGCACATGGTAATAAAATATAACCCTCTTTCGTCATCCAGTGCCCCATTAAGTTACTGATCCATCATATATACGTTCCTATTCTTAACTACATATTCTAAAGTAAAAAAAATGACCGCCATTTTTGACGATCATAGTTTATTAAAGTAAAGCCAGTTACTTTAAGTACACTTCTTCACAAACTTGTCTTTTTCCAGTTCTCTTATTAAAGGAATGTTGCCCCGTTAGTCACATAACATAGAAAAGCCACCAATTGGCAGCTAGATCTGTAAAGAAAGAACAAAAAAATAGAAAGAACACTGAAATCTTAACCTTAATAGAGATCAGTTTCTTTCTATATTTCCTTCCCAATCATTTCTTTAATTCGCTGAAAAGCTTCTTCATTTCTTTTATAATAGGTAAATTTGCCATGGCGTTCTGTTTTTACAAGTCCAGCTCGATGTAGAATTGAAAGATGCTGCGAAGCAGTTGATTGGGAAATATTTAATTTCTGATGGAACTGTGTTACACATACCCCTGATTTTTTTAAGTCACTCACTTCCTCGGGTTGTGGCGAAAAATGCTTTTCCGGTTCCTTTAGCCAAACTAATATTTGCAGTCTTGTATCATTACCTAGAGCTTTAAAAATTTCTACTGGTTTCATAACATTCATTATATCGTCCTTTCACGATATGTCAAATATCCTATACTATTATGTAGAATAGGATGTCTTAGTATCCAATAGCATTCTAAATTGTGTTACTACATTAGCTATTATTACTTGATTAGAGAAATGTAATGAACCGTATTGCAATATTATTCTCGAAAAGGTTGAACCATGGAATATTGGTCATTTTATTACTCCATGGTTCTAACTTTTATTCTAGTGTTATTTTACTTTTGATACCTCATCATCTGCCAAATCAACTTCTACTATAAATAAATCTTTATCCGTAATGCGGGATGGAAATCTTTCCGTAATCCCTTGCTCATGGATTGGTATGACACGTTTTGAATCTCTACCAACTAAGCACAACATTTTATCAAGACTAAATATCATTTCTGTTTGACTGCCCGTTGCCAATCCAACTGGAAGAAGGATACCGTCTTGGTTTTTCCCTTCGACATTCTCAAATTGGTAAGCATTATCTCCAGCCAGAATCCAACTATCTTCTTCAGAGCCGCCTTGTTTTACTCGAACAAACTGAGAACCGTAAGTGTGTGTATCAAATGCAGCAAAAATGTCTATCCCTGGTAGAAATTCTTCAACATCTCCATCTAAAAGTCTCATTCGTCCTTCTTTAGCAAGTTGAACTCCTCGTAAAATATCCGAAGGGTCAATACCTGACATCAAGTATTGGAATTGATGTGGAAGTGACATTGCCCAAATAAACTTAGACAACTCTTTTTCTTGCATATAGAAAGTTGCATTTGGAAAATCCTCTACGTTACCGAAATGATCAAAATGAGCATGAGTAATGATTACTGTATCAATATCTCAGGCTTTAATCCCACTTCTTTGAGAACGACTGAAGGGCTTTGCCAATCGACTACGTTAAATTTCTCTCCAAGAACCTTTCCATAATCTTTATGGTTATATCCCACGTCGACCATAATATTATGACCGTTTCCCTTTATAACCACATAACTATAAGGTAGTTTTACATAACCTTCATTGTGCGCTCCATAAACAACTCCACTTTTATGATAATTTACTACACGAGAGTACTCTAATACCCAGATAGAATAATTTTTCATTTTAATATAAACTCCTTTAGTATATATTTTGAATTTAATGTGCACCACAGAAACAGCTTGTTTCCAGAGATATCATTCCTAATCCCATTGAGAATGAGGACGATTTTTTTAAATAGGAATTTGCAACAACTAACAAACGTTGAATGTCCTCTAATTGACGGTCATTCATAAAATAGATGTCTTCTATTAAAGACTGTCGATTAAAAATACTTTGAAGGGCTTGAACACTTTGGATCAAATGATCGAAGTGTATTTTTAGACCATTAGGAACAGCCAAATCTTTAATTCTATTACTAGTTTGAATTAATGTCTCATTAGCTGAAGATAAGGTTCTACTTACATCTTGTTTAACACCTAATTGCATAAGAAGTAAGCTACCACTTAATGCTTGAATCACACGTTTAATATCACTAAAATCCTGTTGAAGAGAAGCAAAATAGATGGCTGATTTCTCTTTATCAATCAGTCGAATAAATTTATGGTTAATATCTAAAGATTGGCCGGAAACCATCTTTTGATAGAGAGTTTCAACTTCGTTTTACATTTTCATGATTTCACCTCCTTTCAAAGAATTCACTTTCATATTTTCTTTAAGTTATATTTCGTGGGTATGTCCAAAAGAGTCTCTTGAAGATGTCACACGAAAATTCCCGGAAATATACAGCCCCAAAAGTACTACCACTGTCCCAATAACTGCATAAACAGTAATTGCTTCTCCTAAAAATATTGCAGCCAAAATATAACCAGCGACAGGATTAAGCATTAACCAATTGTTTGCTTTAATAGCATCTTTTTTTAATAGATAAAACCAAAGGTTTACATTGAAAATAGAAAGAGCAAAAACGGACCAAAGTAAATAGCCTATAAAGTGAAAATCGATTGTAATAGACTCACCCGACTCTAAAATAAGCGTTGGGATAAGTAGGATTCCTCCCCCAATAATTACTTGCCATGTGTTCACGACTATGGTAGGTAGCTGTAAATCAACTTTCTTGTAAATTAGACTTCCAACAGCCATTGCTATCATTGCAAAAACAAGTAATAAAATCCCGCTTATGGACGAATGGCTTCCCGATAATGATGGATAGGTAGCAACAAATAAACCTATAAATGATACAACCATCCCTCCCCATTCTCTAAGTCGAATAGTTTGCTTCATAAATATCAGAGCAAGCACGGCAAAAAGAAATGGATTTATAGGTATAAATAAATTGAATATTCCTGAAGAAACAGTTTTAAGAGCCAGTAAACCGAATCCTAAAAAGATGGAAGTGTTTAATAAACCTAACCAGAATAAAACCTTAAATTCTTTTCTATTTGGTAACGGATATTTGCCTTTATGAAACACATATAGATAGAAAAGTAATAAAATTCCTGCAATGATAAATCGAATAGTTGATAGTGTTAATGGTGGAGCTGAGTGAATGCCAAATTTCATTACTACAGCACCTGAAGCGTATAAAACTGTAAACAGTATTCCTATAAGCAATTCTTTGATGTTCATTAAATCGCTCTCTCCCTCCCAGTCATGAATAAAATCTAAATACAAATCGTTATATAGTTAAATAACGATGTGATGCTATAAAAAAATATACATTTCGTCACATAGAAAATTGACGATGTATTAGTTTGGAAAAAGTAACTATATCGTCGAAAAGCAATATGGTATCTTAAACTATGAACATTGTTAACTAATTTTAGATTAAAACTATTCTTATTAGTGTATTCCTCTATACTCCTTCCTCCTTCTAAACGACTCAAATTTGTAAAAACCGACTTATGGATTCATAACAACAAATCGTCATTTCGTTCATTAACGATATGATAACTTGTACTTTACATGATGTCAATCCTTTTTATTTATTCTCCTTATTCAACTATACTGAAATTTTTTGATTCCGAAGTTGTGGAAAAAGGAGCATCTCTCCTTTCCATCTCGTTAAGGTATCGAGATTTCACCCTGATATTTGTATTACACTAGGCATATTTCAATTATGTATTAGGGCCTTGTTCGTGATAGGGTAGCCCCCCTGTTCAATAAGAAAGACCGCTCTATACTTTAGAAACGGTCAATCATTCGTATTGCAATCGTTCGTCATAGCTGTCATGGTGGTGATGGCAGACGAGTATTTTACTATGGCGACTTCTTGAAATACTGCTACTATTACTATTACTGCTTCCATCATCATTAACCATGTCGGAAGAATATCCTTTGGACTAGGCACATTATGATATTACATTGGGGCCATGTTCGTGATAGGGTGGCCCTCATAACATGAACTTTAGCAACTATACACGGAATAAAAAATTCAACCGTCTATAGGTTCGCCTGTTGCTCCTCGTATTCTCTTACCAACTTATAAAACGTTGTTCGCTTAAGATCCGCTATTTTCATGGCTTCTGTTGCAGTGATTCGCTCTGCCTTCCATTCTTTATATACTGTTATGAATGCATTTGTTAATTCCGCTTTTGGTCTGCCAAATTTTATTCCATTCTGTTGGGCAACGTCTATCCCCTCTCGTTGACGTTTTTTGATCCGCTCTCTTTCCTCTTCCGCTAACCATGATAGAATCTGTAATACCAAATCGGAGATAAACGTTCCAAGGCTGTCCTGGTACTTTGTAGTGTCTAGTAATGGCATATCAAGAACCACAATATCCACTTTTAGTTTTTTTGTAATATCTGTCCATTCGTTTAAGATTTCTTCCTTGTTACGTCCAAAACGATCTAACGAGTGAATATATAGAACGTCTCCCGCTCGTAAATGGTGTTTAAGCGATTGATACTGTTCCCGATTGAAATCCTCCGCTTTGTTTATCGATAAATATGTCTCTGTTACTTATACCGACCTCTTTCATAGATTGCAGCTGACGTGCTTCGTTATTCGGATACATTCGTGTTAGCAGTCGAGATCAGAATACGAATATTCGCAAAATGCATCAGATACTTTTGCGAACATGATGAAAAACGGTAGAATGCGAGTTTTAGGGAAATCCTTGAAGTGTTCGTAATTGTACACTTTTTTGAACGGATTTTCGCCTAATTAATGTGTTAGTTTAATTGTTAATTGAAGTTACTTTTAATCATTCAACCGAACTTATGGTCAAAAAAACTTTCTCTTCTATTATATATAATGTTCTAATACGCATTAGCCAAAAGGTCTTGATTAGCAACGGATTGAATATTTTTACAATATATGGAATAAAATAATAAATAAGAGCAAGGTTGGCCCTCCACATACATTGAGATTTCATCAATGCCTTGCTCCTTTATTTTTAGCTACAAGGCTAATGCCCAAGAATTACTTGCTATTTTCCATAGAATAGATTGTTATATATTAATTGCCAACCAGTTGTGAATTTTGAAGGCATCAAAAGTGCCTTTATTTTTTTACAATTGTAAAAACCCATAGTTTGAAGGCAACCAGTTTTAGGATGATTAAACCTCTCGATCTCACCAATTCCAGGGATCGATTGGATAATCTTATTTTCTTCTATTTCTCCTTCCAAAGCATCTATTCGCTCATCCAACTTGGATAGATGCTCTTGGTATTGGAGAAACATTTGAATATACATCTCTAAGCTAATCAAATGGCTATGATATAGTGTACTCTTAAATGGGTTACGCTTAGCTGCCTCCATCAACTTCTTTGCTCTTCTCTTTCCTAACGCTCTGAACGACTTGTACATAAGCTCGAAATCTTATCTGCTAATTTAGATTCCCCTACCTTCAACACAGTTTCAGATGTGTTATTTTCCAAAAGTGTATTTAATGAAGTTATCGGATGGCTGATACTAGTTACACGGTCTAACGTATCATAGCTAACCGCTGTTTTGACACTTCGAGCATCTGTGATGCCTGTAATTTTATGATCGCTATCATAAGAAAAGGTAGTTATTTTCCCTTCAGGGGCGGTTACTTTTAGCAGATTCCCTGACGCATCATATTCGTAAGCTGTTACCCTTCCTCCGGGACTTTAATTTCCGAATGCCTCAACAGCTAGTTTCTCTCCTGATTTCACCGATTAAGGCTTGTTTATACTCTCCTGGAAACAGTAAGTTTTTTAAATAATCGGTTAATATTAAAAATTTTTCCTCAAAAACTACGCATAATCAAAATTTGTTATAATACAATTATCTTATAACGTTTGTTATATATAACAGTATAAAATGAGATGAAAAGGAGATGATTATTATGAAGGACGACACAAAAACCCCGTCACAACAAGAGGAAAATATTGAAGAAGAATATTCTACTATTCTAGAAATGATTAATGAGTATTATAGTATTTGTAGTAAATAAAAAGAAGGCTTAATAGCATGATCCATTTTCTATTTTTATAAACCTCGCTTGATTAAAGAGAAGTCGAGCATAATTAGACAAGCGATTCATCGTTATTTTTTTGATTTATCAAAAGATTAATTATTGTTACAAAAAGGAAGGCTGATTTCCAGAAAAGAGAAATCAGCCTTGAAAGTTACAAAATAACCAGGAAATACTGTTAGCTCCTCAAAATAAATAACCTTTACATTTTTCTCTTTAGTTAATTCCGTTAATTCCGCCAATTTCCCTAATGGGCTTGATCACAGGGTTGCTGCTCTAATCCGTCACATAAGTCTTAACAGGGATATCGCCCGCAAAACGCGAATTTTGTACACTAAGCAAATACTCCACCCAAAAAAGCCGATTTCCTGTACGTAAAAGGAATCGACTTTTTATTTGTCTTATTCAATTAAAGCGCCCGATTGTTGAATAAGCTACTGCATATTCTCTTCGTAGTGCGCAGCAAACATAGTCAACCAAACAGCCACAACCACCCATAAGGTCATCTCCTTTTTATCAAGTATTTACATTGGTTTAACTAAGAAACTCTTCTCATTATAGTCTGTTTAACCATTTCCGCTACTAATTCCTCTTTCCTTCGAATACACTTCGTCCCCAAAAGCCACACCTTGTGTCGTGACGCCTGGGCGTGCTAAGCGACTTTGATGTCCGGTACTGTGAACGATTTCATGCAACAGGGTGCAATAGTATTCTTCCGGCACTTTATAATCTTTAAGTGGAGGGCAATTGATTCTATCCCATGTCGGATAATATACGGCTTTTCCAGAATGAAATGTGTAATCAGGACCATTCATATATCCCTTAATAATTTCCTCTGCCTTTTCAATGGGGTCATGATCAAAGGTTTCATTACTTCTTTTACTTTCTAAACCTGTACACTGTTTATTAATCTCCCAAATTCGATAATAAAAAGGTTTGGCAAAAGTCTTTTTTTCCCCTGTTTCTTTGAAAGGCGGTAATGTTGATGTAATTGGCTTATTTCTAGTAGGAGCCATTGCTGCAACCCTATTGTTATATATTACTGGTTTTAACTATATTTATCTTCTCGTGTTTATTGTCGCAATTGCCTTGTTCATAGTTTATATCAGCAAGGATTCCAAAGCTTTCATTGGCATTTCATTTTTCCAAAACAAGCGTTTTTTCTCTTTGTTAGCAATCGCTTTTGTTATTTACTCAGTGCAATTAGCGTATATTTTCTTGTTTCCGTTTCTCCTTGAAAAGCTTTATAATTTGAATCTTGATACCATTTCGTTATTACTAATCCTGGCTTATGTCTTAGCCGCCACTGTTGGGGCACTTTCTGGAAAAATTGCTAGAGTATTAGGAACCAGGCAATGTATCACTATTGCAATGGCTGGTATTACCACCAGTCTATTGGTAGGCGGATTTTTTATACAAAGTTCTGTGATTGTGTTCGTAATTTCCATGATTTTATTCTCTAGTTCGTTTGCGTTTATGTATGCTCCGATGATTGATTCATGCATTAGTACTATTGCGAAAGAAAACTCGGGAACAGCGGTCGGATTTTATAATTTGATTCTTAATGTAGCTGCTTCCATTGGTATAGCCTATACAGCAGCAATGATGGATCACTCATCAATGAGAGGAAATATCCTTGAATATCTAAATAATTCGGACGCTTCCTTATATAGTAATATTTTATTGGTTCTTTCACTCATTACTGTTTTCAGCGCATTCCTTTATTGGGTTTTAGTGGGGCGATTTTCCAAATAAATGTTTAAAATGTGATCTAAAACCTTATATTAAATGAAAAGGAGATCTTAAAACAAAGTGTCTCCTTTTCAGATTCAGCAGAGAATGGTATGAAGCAATATATTTTCTAAAATGGTTAAGTGAATATCAAAATTATTCTATGACCCCAGATTCCGTAATGGCTACATCTGCATGGACATTTACTTTTAGATTTTGATAGTCAGTTGCCCACTGTTTAAAATTGAATTGCCTAGTGTTGCTTTTTACAAAATGCCCATATCCTACTGGATCAATATTTTTTTCCTGAAACCCTTTTGTTAATTTTTTACATTCAACTTCAATTTTCTTTTGTAGTTTCTTTTCGATTTCTTTAATTTCCTTTGGTGTAGCACGGTTGCCGGAGTATTCATTTAAGATAGCTTTAATCTTAAGCTGCACATTTACTGTAACGGGATCTCTGGATGCAAGCCGCATTTTGTATTTTGAACGGATGCTTTCAATGGCTGCCAAATCTTTGCCCATGTTCACCTTTAAGGTTCCTTGACTATATTTGTCCACGAGCAGCTTGAAATAGAACATTTTCTCAGCTGGAATGGTTTCCACGACTTTTCCATACCGAAAAAAGCTGATTCCGCTTATTTCAATCTGATCCTTTCCAATTTTTCTTAACTGCGGGAGATAAGGTGTTTTCCCCAATTGATTAAAATCAAATAAAAAACGCTGAAGGTTTGTTTTGGGCACATCTTTTGTTTTCATATTATGGCGAATGAGATTGGATAAATAAACGGCATTTCCTCTTTTTCCAAACTGACCTTCAACAAAATCCTTTGCTTCACCCTCTGTTACAGCGAGGTAAAGGCCAGCACCAATGCTGGGATCCCGTTGAAACGAATCCATCAGTTCTAAAATTCCCTTTTTTCTCGCAAGCCGTTCACCAAAAAGGACTACTTTAAGACTTCCTGTCACGATCGGATCTGAAGATTGACGCTGCACATCTCTAAAAAAATCCCTGCTTAAGATAGAAGAGGCCGTAAAGGTTTTATTTTCAACGGCTTTATCTGGCAAATAGATAGGTACTAATGCCGTTCCGCGTATCTTATCACCAACATAATCATAAGCGCTTCCCGTTTCGAGATTAACATCATCTAAGATCTCCTTTTGTACACACCCTACAAGAACTGTGGTTAAAATTAGTAGGGATATCATGATACTTTTCATTTTTTCTTCACCTTCTTCACAATAAGAATCAGAAAAAAGAGTAATGGGATGTACCCGTAGTTAATCAAAAAAGCAATTTTTCCTGTATAGTCGATCAAGGTGTGAATTTGTTGCCGGGTCTTTAAAAAATTAATGGTGATTAACACGACCATTGCTAATATAAGGACACCATATTTTTGCTTCATGTTGGTCACCCTTTTTACAATGCGGCTGGCACACCATAGGGCAATACAGAAATTGGGGAGAATGATGATATTCCAATTGGCGATGCCAATGTATTCAAATCTCTCCACAAAAGGCATTTCCACTATTTTCCATATTGTTAACGTTGCCCAGACATTCTTTTGCAGCTGTCCCTCTGAAAAATAGGCAAAGGTTACAAAAGTAAGAAACGTATAAAGAAAAGTGGTAAAAAGGACACCCAGATGAGCCCATTTTTTTGATTTTTGTGGTTCTTTAATAAACGGGTAAATAAACAATAGTATCTCATAGCCGAGATAAGTAAGCGACATTTGATAAGATGCCATAACCAGATCCCTAATCGAGTGATCAAAGATTGGAAGTAAATTTCTTAAATCAGCATAAGGGATGGTAAAGAAAAAAGTGAATATTAGATAGGCTGGAAGAACAACTCCAAAGAATGCCACTCCTGTTACGGTTCTAAACCCTCCGAAAATAATATAGATAGCTAAACTACAAAAAGCCAAGGAATACCAAAAAGTACTCATATCCTGAAACATCCACACTTGTACGACCTCAATAAAGGTCCTAAGCACCGAGACACAGATAAGTAAAAAATATAACACAAATGGCAGAGATAGGAGTTTGCCCATTTTCTTTCCAAATACGAAAGTATGAGCTGATACAATATCCCCATTGGCTGTTTCAGCGATTTTGTAAATCATCCATAGAATGATATGGACGCTTAAACCAGCAATAACTACCGATATCCATGCATCATATCCTGCGGTCTGAGCGATAATGCGCTGATAGCCAAGGACACCTATGCCAAGCTGCATAGTGTGGACTAGAAAAAAAACTAAAAAAGGCGATATTTTTGCTTTTTCAGGCACTAATTGTTCCATATCCCAACACTCGCCTCCTATTCATCAATATCTCTTTTTTCCTTTTTTTCATTAAGAGAAAAACGAACAGGATTTTGTGTCCGTAAATCTTGTGGCCTTTTGGATTGTTTGCTGAACGGAAGCCTAATAAGCGAATCCTTCAAATCCATCATTCTAGGTGGATAGATTGGTTCTAAAAAAGGCCTGTTAAGGGAAGTAAGCCTTATTACGTGTGTCATTAACAGACAAAAACAAAAAACGATTCCAAGCAGCCCCCACAATTCTGCAAAAAACAAGAAAGGAAAGCGCAGTAACCGAATGGCGTTGCCCATTTTATAAACAGGTGTCGTAAAAGATGCTAATGCTGCCAGCGCCACGATGATTAGGAGGACGTTACTTGTCAGTCCGGCTTCAACAGAGGCCGTTCCGATAACGATACCGCCCACGATACCAATCGTCTGGCCAACCTTAGTAGGAAGACGCGCTCCCGCTTCCCGAAGCAGTTCAATCGTCAGTTCCAAAAAAAGTGCTTCCAGAATGGGCGGGAGCGGTATTTCCCGGCGGGAGGTAACCAAAGTGTTCATTAAATCCTTTGGTATCAGTTCGTAATGGTAGGATAAGGTCGCTACATATACAGGCGTTATTAAAATTGAAAAGGCAACGGCGAAAAGCCGGATCAGCCGGAAAAAAGAGGATAACATCCAATTTAAGAAATAATCCTCAAAGGAACTGAAGAATTCAACCAGTGTTGTTGGCGCAATCAATGCTTGCGGTGACCCATCAACAAGGATAGCAATTTTCCCTTCTGCCAGAATGGCTGTCACCCTGTCTGGACGCTCCGTATCCAGAAGTTGGGGAAAAGGGGAATTTTTATTATCAGATATGATTTGGACGATATAGGAACTATCCGTAATAGCATCAAATTCGATACCTTTTATCCGTTCCCTAATGGTTTTGACATTGGTGGGATCGGCAATGCCATCAATGTGCAAAACGGATATTTTCGTTTTAGAAAGAGAACCCACTGTAAAATCTTCAATAATAAGTTCTTTCACGGGGAGCCTTTTACGAATGAGGTTGATATTTTGCTCTACTGATTCGACAAAAGCTTCCTTCGGGCCGATTACACTAAATTCAACCTCCGGCGTTGTAATGCCGCGGACAAGCTCTTTTTGGGCGGCCAAAAACGCAAAGTTTTTTTTGTCTGAATCATGTGTTAATAGTACATATCCATTAAACAATTTCTGTTCGATTACGCTTGGATCGTTGCTAATTTGCACGTCAGCTATCGCGATAAGTTTCTTTACATCTTCGATTGTTTCGAAGGGTTTCTCTAGTAAATAAGGAAGGGCATTCTCCTGCAAAATGCTTTCGTCAATTAGCGTAGCAATAAAGGAAAAAGAAAACTGAGTGTTTGTTGGTTGATTGATATAATAAACCTGTTTAAAATCGTTTGAGCGTTTGAGATATTGTTCGAGTGATTCTTTTTCATCTGTTTGTCCCTGTTTTTTTGTAAACCAGCCCATTATCGTTTTCACCGCCGTATTCAGCATTGTATTTATTATTTCCAATGCTGGAAGGATTATGAATTACAATTAGTAGTCAGATGAAAACTCATTTTGAGCACTATGAACCTTTGTTGTTCATATTCAATTCATATATTCTTTGTATAATCATGTTTGTAATAAGGAATGGGATATGTTAATTACCGACAAAGATAGAAAGGATGTAAATTAATATGTCAGAAGTGAAGCAACAAAAAGGCTGGGGTCAATTTATTCAATTGGTGCTACGAACAAAACCATCAAAGCTTTTTAATGAAGGGAAGAACGACCCTCATTATCGCCCATCGTTTATCAACTGTCATTGATTCTGATCAAATTATCTTTTTCGAAAAAGGAAAAATTACCGGAAGTGGTACACACGAACAACTTCTACAAACTCACTCTTTGTATCGTGAATTTGCCGAGCAACAATTACGATTAATAGAACCTGCGTAATAACTCGGAAGGATGAGGATGAATGACGAAAATAATAATTGTCGATGATGACTGCTATATTCGAGAACTTGTCCTCCTTTTTTTAAAAAAGGAGGGATTCGAGCTTTATGAGGCTTCTGATGGTATAAAGGCATTGCAATTGATGGAAAAAATAAAGGTAGATTTAGCAATCATTGATATTATGATGCCAAACATGGATGGCTAGGAATTATGTCGAGAGCTTCGGGAGTTCAGTGATATTCCGATCTTAATGTTAACCGCCAAATGAGAAACAGCGCAAAAGGTGAAGGGGTTTGATCTCGGGGCGGATGATTATCTTGTTAAACCATTTGACCCGATTGAGTTAGCCGCACGAGTAAAATATTAAAACGGTATAAAATAACCGTTTCACAAACAATCAATATTGATGAATTTAAGTTAAATCGGAAATCACATGAAATTTCTTTTAAAGGGTGGAATCACGGTATTCGTTGCTCCACTAATTACGGAAACGTCGTTGCTTACAGTATTTGCTACATAAATAAGGTTGGTAGATGTATTAACCCCTACTCCCAGTGGAATAGTCCCAACCGCAATAGTAGTAATCACGGTATTCGTTACTCCATTTATAACAGAAACATCATTACTACCAGCATTCGATACATAAATTTGATTGATAGATGTAGATCCTGTTGGCCCTGTTGGTCCTGTTGGCCCCGTTGGTCCTGTTGGTCCTGTTGGTCCTGTTGGTCCTGTAGCTCCTGTAGCTCCTGGTGGCCTGGCTTACCTTGCTTACCTGGTGGTCCTGGCTTACCTGGTGGTCCTGTTTGTTCTTTATGTTTAGGCATTAATAAATGCACCTCAATTTTTATGAATACAAATATATACCAATATATGAAAGATATTAGAATCAGCTTGTGCTTGTCCCCAAACTTAATAGGTTTATTTTAGTATGTTGATGTTCAGAGAAGAGGTTACGTAAAAAAAGTCTTTTGTTTAATAAGAGACTTTTTGTATTCTCTATACATGTACAGTTAACATATCCCCACCATCCCTACTATATCAACATTTCTATGGTGTTCCGAAAAAATGAAATATGCAGGATTTTATACATGCCCGTAACCGTGCGGGTTTTCGGGTTCCGCTTTTCTTCCGGATAGGACTGTCCCCTTCAACTACCGATTAATTGAGCTAGGCAGTCAATTTCAAATTTTTATTGTAGATAATATCCCTCATCAAATTGCTGAAGAATTTGTAGAGTATATATTTTATCATAACGATGATAAAGATGTTTAACTCTTCCATAATAATAGATTCAGATTTATCAAAAGCTACCCCATTTTAAAACCAAATAAAAGCCTTCACGCTGCAGTTTCAAAAACTCACTCATTTTTTGTATACCCCTTCTTAATTTCGCCTATTTTCTAAAAATAATTTTCAACATAATGTCAACTATGTTGCGTTTATTGGATATGAGGGCATGATATGCTTTTAGCAGCCAAACCTTTATTTACTCAATATACTAAAAAAACATCTACTGGAATCCAAACAGTATCTATTTCCATTCAAGTTTATATTTTTTTCAGCAGCATGATTCATAATTCTTCCAAAGGAGGAAACGATAAATAAAAAATGGTAGACGGTGGTGAGACGCCAAGAAGGGCTGGTTTGCAAAAAAACTGGGACAAAATGATGAAATAGAATCCCTGGAGCAATATCTTCACCGATCAAAGGATTATAAAAAGGTTTCTTTTATTAATCGTCAAACCAATAACAGTTTTTCTATTTCATTTATTATTTAATGGATATGGTCTGTAAACTCTTTAATCAGACAAAAAGAATTTTGGGTTTTTAGCTGCCTAAAAGGAACTTGCGGCATTACAACGCCTGAGGTTGAATTTAGCGTAATCGGTCCGAAGGAAGCTTTTGTCGAATCAATTGAGCAAAATGTAAAACTTATTTCCCAAAAGGCTTCCCGTTAAAGAACGATTGTTGAAGAATTAACCGTCGGCTCTCATTCCAAAACGAATGTGGTCATTATGCCATTGATGGCATTACCGATCCTGAGAATGTTCAAACCGTTAGAGAACGGATCAAAAGTGTTGAATTTATTGCCATTACAGATAGTTCCTACATAGTTCAATTAAGTATCGTATAATAAAAATTCCGCTTTTCCACAGCTTCTGGACACGGAGCGTCCGGACAGGGTCAAGGCCATTCTGACAGAAGGGAAAATAGCCATATTCGTTGATAGGTGTCCACAAGTCCTGATTACCCCAACAACTCTGGTTGAATTCTTCAGTTCTTTCGAGGATTATTTCCTAATTTGGATGTTATCCTCTTTTTTCCTGCTGATCCGTCTTTTTGCTGTAGCATTTTCTATTTTAATAACGCCAGTATATGTAGCTGCCTTATCATACCATTACGAACTCCTACCAAAGGATTTGATGAACACCTGAGTTACCTCCCGCCGGGAAATACCACTCCCTCCCATTTTGGCGGCGCTATTACTAAGAGAGGCAGGAGCACGGCTTCCTACCAAAGTCGGTTAGACAATTGATATCGTAATCGGAACAGCGTCCATTGAAGCAGGACTGACAAGTAATGTCCTCCTGATTTTTGTGGCCCTTGCTGCACTGGCCTCTTTTACAACGCCAGTTTATAAAATGGGCAACACCATTCGTTTAATACGCTTTCCATTTTTGTTTTTTGCCGAATTATGGGGCTGCTTGGAATCTTTTTTTGTTTTTTCTTAATGACAAACTTAATAAGACTTACTTCTCTTAACAGGCCTTTTTTAGAACCGATCTATCCATCAAAAATGACGGACCTTAAGGATTCTCTAATCAGGCTCCCATTTAACAAACAATACAAACGGACACAAACTTTAAGGACACAACATCCTGTTCGTTTTACTCCCAGTAAAAAAAGAGATATTGACGAATAGGAAGCGGAGGAAGGGCTATGGAACAACAATTAGTGCCTGAAAAAGTAAAAATATCGCCTTTTTTAGTTTTTTTTATAGTCCACACAATGCAGTTTGGCATAGGGGTCCTTGGCTTCCAGCGCGTAATCGCCCAAATCGCAGGATATGATGCATGGATAGCGGTTATTATTGCCGGTTTAAGCACCCATATTATTCTTTGGATGATGTACAAAATCGTAGAAACGGCAGATGGGGATATTATTTCAGCTCATATTTTCGTATTTGGAAAGAAAATGGGCAAACTCATGTCCCTGCCATTTGTTTTACATTTTTTGCTTGCAGCTATCATAACTCTAAGAACTTTTATTGAAGTCATTCAAGCTTGGATGTTTCAGGATCTTAGTACCTTTTGGTATTCATTGGCTTTTTGTGGTTTGGCTATTTATATTATTTTCGGAGGGCTTAGAACGGTAACAGGTGTGGCATTTTTCGGAGTCGTTCTTCCGGCATATCTAATATTCACTTTTTTATTTACCATACCCTATGCTGATACCAGAAATTTACTTCCAATCTTTGACCACTCGATAAAGGATCTGGTTATGGCATCTTATCAAATGTCCTTCACCTATTCTGGCTATGGGGTACTATTGTATCTTTATCCGTTTATCAAAGAACCGCAAAAATCAAAGAAATGGGCCCATCTGGGTGTTCTTTTAACCACTTTTCTCTATACACTTCTTACCATTGCAACCTTTGCCTATTTTTCAGAGGGACAGCTGCAAAAGAATATCTGGGCAACGTTGACAATGTGGAAAATAGTGGAAATGCCTTTTGTCGAGAGATTTGAATACATTGGCATCGCCAATTGGAATATCATCATTCTCCCCAATTTTTGTATTGCTCTTTGGTGTGCCAGCCGCATTGTAAAAAGGGTGATTAACCTGAAGCAAAAATATGGTGTCCTTTTATTATCAATGGTCATATTAATCACCATTAATATTTTAAAGACACGGCAGCAAATTAACACCCTGAGCGACTATATAGGGAAAATAGATTTTTTCTTGAATTATGGGTACGTTCCTTTACTCTTTTTTATGATATTGATTGTGAAAAAGGTGAAGAAAAAATGAAGAACATCATGATACCCGTTATCATCGTTTCCGTTGTTCTTGCTGGATGTGTACAAAAGAAGATCTTAGATGATGTCAATCTCGAAACGGGAAGTCCTTTGATTATGTTGGTGGTAAGATCCGCGGAACGGCGTTAGTACCGGTCTATTTGCCAGATAAAGCTGTGGAAAACAAAACCTTCACGGCCCTTCTACGCTAAGCAGTGACTTTTTAAGAGATGTGCAGCGCCAATCACCAGATCCACTCGTAACGGGAAGCCTTAAAGTGGTCCTTTTTGGTGAACAGCTTGCGAAAAAAAAGGGAATTTTAGAACTGATGGATTCGTTTCAACGGGATCCCATCATTGGTGCTGGCCTTTACCTCGCTGTAACATAGGGTGAATCAAAGAATATAATTGGAGGCAATTATTGAAAAATAGGAAATGCCGTATATTTAACCAATCTCATCCGCCATAATATGAAAACAAAAGATGTGCCAAAAACTAACCTGCAGCGTTTTTTATTTGATTTTAATCAATTAGGGAAAACACCTTATTTGCCACAGTTAAGAAAAATTGGGAAGGAGCAGATCGAAATAAGCGGAATCAGCTTTTTTCGGTATGGTCATGTTGTTGATACCATTCCTGCTGAGAAAATGTTCTATTTTAAGCTGCTCGTGGACAAATATAGTCAAGGAACCTTAAAAAGTGACCATGGGCAGGGAAATGGCAGCAGTGGAAAGTATCCGTTCAAAATACAAAATGCGGCTTACAGCCAGAGATCCTTTTACAGTAAATGTGCAGCTAAAGGTGAACGCGGTGTTAAAAGAATACTCCGGTAAACGTGTTACACCAAAGAATATTAAAGAAATAGAAAAAAAACTACAAGAGAATAACAATATATATACTCCTTACTGACCAAAAATGGGAATATAGACAGAGTAAGACAAAGCAGCAATGCATACCAGGTTATAAAAAAACATTAGATATTCAATTACCTTAAGCCTTTATCCCTTTTCTCTTTTTCCTCTTTCAAAAATTGCTTAAAATCCTCTTTCGTTATATTTGATTTCATTGCTTCTTTTACTAATTTAATCCACTCTTCAGGAAGTTGATTTTATTAGCATTTTCTTTTGTGGTCAGGTTGATCCTCCTTTTAACCCTATATTACTACAAGAAAGCTTTTTTATTAATAAACAGCTTATATAATAGAAGAAACACGTCAAAATACTCCCGAAATAACAAATACCATTTTACTTTTCTACTTTCTTAAAAAATTAAAATTTTGGTAAACCTTCCACCGCATCCGCCAGGTCACTATAGGAATCTCTTAGATACCTTGCTGTAGTTGAAATGTTGCTATGGCCGGCCAACCTCCGAACTTTTTCAATGTCATTATTCGTTGCTTTTAACATCCATTTACAAAATGTATGCCTAAACATATGGGGCGTTAATTTTTTCTTCGGCAAGCTATAACTTTCAATCATCGACTGGATCCCACGAACTGTAAATTTGGCTGACCTTTGGCTATAAAACACATAGGGCGACTCTTCTACATGACGTTTCTTGTTTGACATTTCTGCTCTAAAAATTAACCAGTCGTACAGTTCCTGCCACAAGGTATTGGACATGGGCACCGTCCGAAGCTTCCGACCTTTCCCCAATATCCGAATACGTCTTAACTCTAAGTCAAGATCGGTTAACTTTAAATTTGATAGTTCATCCACCCTCAAACCAACGTATGTCAATAAATAGATAATGGCTCGATCGCGGCGGTACTTTTCTTCTGGATCCACCCCTCTACTTTTTACCGGTGTCTTTCTCACCCGATGTAAAAGATCTTCAAATTCTTCTTCTGTGAGCCACATGATTTTTTCTTGATCTTCATCGGCAGATTTTAAATCAGGGATTCCCTCCATTGGATTATGCTGCAGCTTCCTACTTTTTTGCGCCCATGAATAAAAACTTCGTAAAGAATTTAATCGGCGATTAATCGTGGTAATCGCCAAAGGCTTTCCTTCATGTGGATTTAATAAACTATTAATCCACTTTCTTACATCCGTTGCCGTCACAAAATCATCAGGCTGAATATGTAATTCATCTAAAAATATATGTATATCATTCCGATAGGAAATAATGGTTTTTGGGGACTTATCCTGTTTTTCAAGACTAGCAATATATTCTTCTAGCATCCTTCTCACCTCTTAACTTATATGCTGAGTTTAACCACTTAAAATTCATACCAAATGGAGCCAAAAATAAACATTATATGATGAGTATAACATATGATTTTGGTAGTTTAAATGAATATAATGTATATTATATGATAAGTTAAAATAAAAATTATATCCCTTTCTAATAACTTACTTCTTGATTGGTTGTTCCTAAAAAAGGAAAAACGCGAACGTGCTCATCTGTGAACTCCTGCTTCGTTAGTAAGCGTTCCCCTCCACTTGTCTTAATGTTGTCTCTTGTATTCTCTTAGATTTTCCAAAAATTTAAATTACATCAGTATGCATGGGTCAGTGATTTACAATAGGAGGGAAGACTGGAGTTTAAAAAGAGGGATATTTACAAAATAAAAAACCATCTAGATTGGATGGCCATTTTGCCTACTGAGTCCTCGTGAATAAACCGGTCACTATTCTCGGTCCGCAAGCGAATGTAGATTCTCGTCCGAATTGTTTTACAACTCGGACGCCAGGAAATAACTACAGAAGCTATTGTTGATGGACTTAATAAAGTGTCTGTTATTTTTAGAATTCTGGCGGATGATGTAACGATAAATGGTTTGGAAATAAGAAATGGAAGAGGAGACTTAATTGAATTATTAGCCTCTGCACCGGTCAAACAACGTACGAGAATCCTGTACAATACTATCCATGATTCAAGTGGTGACGAAGGGGCTCAACTGCGTAATGTTTCAAACGGTTTAATCAGTTTCAACCATGTTTTCAATACAGCCGGAGATGGAATTAATTTTTGTTGTGGAATAACGAATAGTACCATTAGCTTTAATGAAGCGCATGACAGTCGTTCAATAGATGCAGGGATTTATGTATTCGAGTCAACCAATATGATAATTGAACATAACCTTGTCTATAACGTTACTGTTAACGACGGGATTAAGCTGGGTAGAGATGATGGTTTTGATGCAGGCCGCACTGGAGGAGTCATCCTCGATAATATTGTTGTATTACTACCCAAGTTGGCAACATGCCATAGAAGAAAGTTGGTAGGGGTAAAATCTTTCTCTTCTTTTTCTTGTTCAAATTTGCTAATCAGGGGGATCAGTTCAGCTAAACGTGATAACCACTGTTCTTCCTCTTCTGTAATATGATGATAATAGGCGTTCATGTTCATCATTGGAATGTTGAATGACCGGATCAAGATCAAGCATATTGATAAATTTCTCGATAGCTTCCCTGGTTGTGGTAAAAATACGGAAAAATGTGTTTAGTTCCTCCTTCACTCCCTGGACCTCCTAGTATTTCAAACTAATCGTCATTATTGCCCTGATATTCATTTTCCAGTCTTTTTTTACCATATTATAAATAAAATGTATTTTAATTAAGTTCGCTGCCACTTATGTATTAAGAATAAAAAAACCCAACAAAGAATTTTTAAAGTATCCCTTATTGGGTATAGTCATCATTCTTTCTTCAATTTTAAAGGCCCTCTCGATGTGTTACTTCATAGATTATTCAAGAGAATATATAAAATTCGTCTCTTTGTTCTTCCATTCTTGTATCAGAACTAATAATAGAGTTAGATTCTATGTAAAGATGCTCTGGGTGTGGATGGCTAAGAAAATCATGATGAGAAATAGCCCACCCATACGCTCCCGTATAACTGAAAAGAATAATATCTCCAACCCGTACTTTTGTAACTAGTATATCCCTTGCAAGTACGTCATTAGGAGTACACAACTCCCCAGTTACTGTAATCACAGCCCCGTTTACTTCAGGACGTTTGAAAGGATATGACCATTTTTCTACTGGTACGATTGTAAAAGGATGACTATGCTTCCAAGCTGCCGGAAGTCTAAAATGATGGCTTCCCCCGCGAACCACACAAAAATATTTACCATGATTTTGTTTAATATCTAATACCTCAGCTGCATAATAGCCGCACGAAGAAGTAATATAACGACCACTTTCAAACAATACCTTCCAATTGGAATGGTTGTGCTTTTCTAACACTTTTTCTAAACACTCCATAAAGTCAACCCAATTAAACTGATTTTCAATATTCTGGTAGTTAATTCCGAAACCGCCTCCTACATTTATATAGGAAATGTCTATATTCCACTGTATTCTCCATGTATTTGCCATTTCGAAACAATGGTCGACGAAGTCCGCATGGGTTTTGGAATCAACATTATTGGACATCGCATGAAAATGAAAACCGACGAGTTTTACATTTTGCAAACTTTTTGCTAAAGCAATCGCATTGGGTATTTCTACTTCATCAATTCCAAATTGTGTCGGTACACCTGCCATTTTTAGCTGTGCGTTTGGAACCGAATGACGCAGGTTGACTCGAAGTAAAATGTTTACGGTTGTTTCGTTTTGACTGGCAATGTGATTGACCAACTGTAATTCATGGATACTTTCTATATGAAGCAAGGAGACTCTATGATGAATAGCCCCTTCAATCTCTTCATGTGTTTTTCCAGGACCGCCGAATAAGATGGGGATTTTTTTATCTATAGCCCGAACTTTCTCAATCTCCCCTAGGGAAGCTACTTCAAACCCATGAACAATTGGAGCTAACGTTTTAAGAAGAGTCGAATCTGAGTTAGCTTTTATCGCATAAAATAATCGGCATGTCCGAGGAAGAGTCGTCATCAAGTCATTTACATGATGATGCAGTTTTGATAAATCATAAATATAAGCACAAAAAGGCTTCCCCCGTTCCATCTTGAGGGTCTGAACGATCTTTTCCATCATTTTTCTACACTCCTATAATAATTACAAATTCCAGATTTGTCGTCTTCTGGCTACAATAAGCAAGGTTATTCCTATACAGCCTGCTCCCATCACAATACCTGCCCATAAAGTACCTGCCCATGACGCAATCGCTCCTATGAGTATCGCTCCTAATGGAATAAACCCTCTATCCATTAAGGCAATACTCAAAATCCTTCCCCTAAGTTGATTAGGAACATGCATTTGTAAAGCAATGCGGCTCATCGTCCGGTAAGTCTGACTTGTTAACCCCGCAAGGAACATAGCTGTTGCTGCTATAAACACGTTTGTAGTTCCTATGAATAAAAGCAAAGAGAATCCAAATCCCATAATTGAATAAATCAACCACTTTCCTTCACCTTTAATAGCTTTACCAAGCGAAAGCCAGGTTGTGCCAACTAAAGCACCGATAGATGAAACAGATAGAAGCATCCCAAACCCTTTAGGTCCAAGCTGTAATAAATCTCGGGCAAATAACGGCATCATTGTTGTATAAGGAAATCCAAATATCATCGGTACAATCGCTAAAATGAGTAAAGATTGTACTGATGGTTGGCTCTTCACATAATCCGCTGCCTCGCGAAGCGTTGTCTTCTCTTTACCCTTTTTATCAGAGTTTGGAAAAGAATGAGAACGAATCATAAGCAATGAGAATAGTACACCTAACGTACCCCATGCATTAATATAAAATAAATTGGCCATATCGGTAACTGTAAGCAGAGCGCCTGCAATCGCCGGTCCCATTATACGAGACAGATGAATAACGGTTGTATTAATAGCAATTGCACTAGTCATTGAGCTTTGGGTTACAAGCTCCGGGACTAAGGCATTACGAATAGGCGGGTCCATAGCGGCAAGCATAGACCGTAAGGTGACAATGAACACAAAAGACCAAAAGGACTGTTTTGCCTCGACAAGATAGCCCAGGCAAAACGTTAACAACATCATTCCTATTTGAATCCATATTAATAATCTTCGTCGATCATAGCGATCAGCCAATATGCCTGCCGGCAAACTTAAGATAAAAGTGGGCACCAAACGGCAGGCATTCACCAATCCTAGATAAAGCGGAGAGTTTGTAAATTGTACTACCGCCCAGTTTAAGGCGACTAAATCCATCCAATCCCCTACTCGTGTCACCAGGCTTCCAGCCATAAAAATATTAAACGTTCTTGAGCGAAGAGCAAAGCGTGGAAGCTGATGATGCTGTACTTCTATTTGTGCCATGGTTCGTTACCTTCCTCCTTCCTAAATTTATAAAGAGGATTAGGAACGGTTGCATAGGAATATCCTTTCCCTTCAGATTCTAAACGCATTTTTGTAAGGGCCTTGTGATCGACTTCTGCTTGGTATAATGCTTCCCTGTCAATACGCGCGTCTTTGGCAAATTGGGGTAAGGATTCAAGTTGATCAAGAACTTTAGTGCAAATCCGATGAATCTCTTGCCACAACTCCCCTTCTCCAAGCCCAAAATGCTTGCAAACTTGCAGAATTAATTCACCGCACTGATTCTGAAATACAGTATAAAATACCTTGTTATGCATTTCCTTTAGACTATCCGTTATCGTTACAGAACCTGGATAAAATTGTACTTGGAACGGATGTTTCTGAAGTCTGTCCCTGTAAATTCTGGTTCCTCCCCAATCACGGAACAACATTCGAACTGGACGCCCCTCTTTAAAAACCATTACACTATTTTGTAAGTGACCTTCTAAACCAACTCCATACTTTACCATCAGAGTAAGGAAACCTGGAAGCGCGATTGAAACATACTCTGAGACAAATTGTAACGCTGCCTTACGAAGTATCGGTTCTTTTATTTCGTCTCTATACTTTTCAATCAATTCGATAAGAAGCGGCTTTTCTGTGATCGGTGATTGAGCAAATAATGAGCTGCAGACGATAGCGACTTCGTCCAATGCTACAAATGTTTCTATATTCTCACGTATCACGGCAGATAGATTTCGGCTCTTCAACTTATGAGGATCATCTTTACGCCCTGCTGTTTCTTTGATTTTGAAATTAAATCCTGCGCATTCACATACAGGTAAAAACTTTTCTGCCAGGTCTTGTTCCTGCTTCATAATAGAATGTATAAGCCGGGTGAATACCACAGCATTGTTTGTGGTATTGGCGGAGATGGAGCGGACTGTTGACGTCATCTGGCTGTTGACAGCTACTTTTATCGCATGTTTTGGCTCCTTTCCCTTCGTAAAAGGTACAACGGTTCTAAATGAAGATGTTGCCCCGCTTGGAATCCTTATGTTACGTATAGGAACCACGATCTGTTTCTTGATTTCTTGGTGGTAGATATCCGGTATTGCTTTGTCCAGTTGCCAAGGATGCACAGGTACTACCACATAATCATTGGTGCAGAGTCCTTGCTCCGTCAATTCCTGTTCCACTACTATTGCCAATTCAGGATACTCTTTAAAAAG
>NZ_JAGGQR010000025.1:0-47439 GCF_018613205.1 Bacillus sp. ISL-46 | reverse complement strand
AAGGTATACTCGTTTTTACAACTTCTTCTGCATTATCTAGTTTTGAGGGAATGAAAAAAATTAATTTTCCTCTTGAAAAATTTCAAAAAGATATTATAATAAATAATGTCTTGAAAATAGTCTGGCAGTAATGGCGAGAAGGTCACACCCGTTCCCATACCGAACACGGAAGTTAAGCTTCTCAGCGCCGATGGTAGTTGGGACACGCGTCCCTGTGAGAGTAGGACGCTGCCAGGCTGAAATATTATTGTTCCGCAGTAGCTCAGTGGTAGAGCTATCGGCTGTTAACCGATCGGTCGTAGGTTCGAGTCCTACCTGCGGAGCCATTTTTATGTAAACTTATATATAGCTATGCTTCCATAGCTCAGTAGGTAGAGCACTTCCATGGTAAGGAAGAGGTCAGCGGTTCGAGCCCGCTTGGAAGCTTTCCTATTTTTATAATAGTATGGCCCCTTGGTCAAGCGGTTAAGACACCTCCCTTTCACGGAGGTAACACGGGTTCGAGTCCCGTAGGGGTCACCAAAGTTTTTTATGCACTAGCGTAAAATAACTTTCATTGCTGTGGAGGATTAGCTCAGCTGGGAGAGCATCTGCCTTACAAGCAGAGGGTCGGCGGTTCGAGCCCGTCATTCTCCACCATAATATAATTATGTTAACTACATGCCGGGGTAGCTCAATTGGTAGAGCAACTGACTTGTAATCAGTAGGTTGGGGGTTCAAGTCCTCTCGCCGGCACTGCTTTTTTAAATTTTAATATGGAGGGGTAGCGAAGTGGCTAAACGCGGCGGACTGTAAATCCGCTCCCTCCGGGTTCGGCGGTTCGAATCCGTCCCCCTCCACCATTTATATTTTTAAAAAAGTTGGACATACTAGATAATACTACATCTCTATTGGGCTATAGCCAAGCGGTAAGGCATCGCACTTTGACTGCGACATGCGTTGGTTCAAATCCAGCTAGCCCAGCCAGAGAGCCATTAGCTCAGTTGGTAGAGCATCTGACTTTTAATCAGAGGGTCGAAGGTTCGAGTCCTTCATGGCTCATATAGTAACAGCCAGGAACTTTGGAGAAATCTCCAAGGTTCTTTTTTTATGAAAAAGAAACAAAGTGTCGTCAGTGGGCGATTGGCGGCAAAAATGCATGAAAAAAGCATCAAAGTGCCGCCAATAAGGGCTATTGGCGGCAAAAATGCATGAAAAAAGCAATAAAGTATCGCCAATAAGGGCTATTGGCGGCAAAAATGCATGAAAAAAGCAATAAAGTATCGCCAATAAGAGCTATTGGCGGCAAAAATGCATGAAAAAAGAATAAAGTATCGACCATAAGGGCTATTGGCGGCAAAAATTTATGAAATAACAATCAAACTGTCGCCAATCATATCTGTGAAGTTTGAATTCGTTAGTCAAAATGGAACCGAACGTTCATTTTTTCTTATTGTACATCCCTGCCTTAAACCAACCAATGGTTTAAGGTTTTTTATCGTATATATATACATAATTTTGTCGAGTTGAGTCATTGGTATGAAAGCGGTTAAAATAGATACATAAAGGGGTAGGAGGAATTAATATGAGTAAGCTTTCAATTATTGGAATGCCAATGGATTTAGGTCAAATGCGACGAGGGGTAGATATGGGGCCAAGTGCCATCCGTTATGCTGGGATGGTTGAACGACTTAAGCCACTATTTGATGAAATACATGATCTAGGTGATATTCCAATTGGCAGGCCTGAAGTTGTGGTGGATAAAGAATCCAATTTGCGGAATCTTGATTTAGTTGCTGAGAAAAGTGCTTTGTTGGCTGAAAAAGTAGATGCTGCTGTCGAGTCGGGTGCGTTTCCGCTAGTGCTTGGCGGGGATCATAGTATTGCTATTGGTACTTTAGCAGGTGTCTCTAAACATTATAAAAATCTTGGTGTCATTTGGTATGACGCACATGGGGATCTAAATACGGCTGAGACAAGCCCATCTGGTAATATCCATGGAATGCCACTAGCCGTAAGTATCGGGTTAGGGCACAGCTTGTTAACCGAGATTGGTGGATATGGTCCTAAAGTTAAACCTGAAAATGTAGTCATTATTGGTGCAAGAGCGCTGGATGATGGAGAAAAAGATTTAATAAAGGAAATAGGAATCAAAGTTTATACAATGCATGAAATTGATCGGATGGGGATGGCCAAAGTAATGGAAGAAACCATCGCTTACCTGAAAGAGAAGACAGATGGTGTCCACCTTTCACTTGATTTAGATGGCCTAGACCCAAATGATGCTCCAGGCGTTGGAACACCAGTTATGGGTGGAATCAGCTACCGAGAAAGTCATCTTGCTATGGAGATGTTAGAAGAAGCAAAAATCATTACCTCAGCAGAATTTGTAGAAGTAAATCCAATTTTAGATGAAAAAAATAAAACTGCTAAAGTGGCAGTTGAATTGATGGGCTCATTATTCGGAGAAAAATTATTATAAAAAATAAATAAGTAAAGCTGCATTTCGTAAGTAAACGGGCCAACCTGTTCTTCTAGCGAGATGCAGCTTTTTTCTATTTTCTTCTTGTCAAAGAATTAAAAACCGTGCCAATTTATCTCCCTTCATAAAATCTTTAAACTAATTATTAAGCCCTTTTAGTAAATTTTTGTTAATATTAAAGGTATTGAGAAGTTTTTTCGTGTAAAACGAAACTTTTTTGCTAACGATTCGTATTATCGGATAGCAGCAATGGAGCTGAGGTAATGTAATGGACGCAATTGTAAAAAAGAGAATAAAACAAGTAATCAAAGGGGACCAAGACGCCTTTGGTGAAATCGTTGAAATATATAAAAATAGTATTTATCAACTATGTTTTCGGATGCTTGGAAATCGTCATGAAGCTGAGGATATGGCACAGGAAGCTTTTATTCGTGCTTATGTGAATATCAAAACCTTTAATCAAGACATGAAATTTTCAACCTGGCTTTTTCGGATTGCAACCAATCTGTGTATTGACCGAATGCGAAAAAAGAAACCGGATCATTATTTAGATGCAGAGGTTGCAGGGACAGAAGGATTAACAATGTATTCGCAAATCCCTTCGAACACACCACTGCCAGAGTCAGAAGTAGAAAGCTTAGAGCTGCAGGATACGGTCCAGAAAGAGATATTAAAACTGCCCGATAAATATCGGACAGCCATCGTATTAAAATATATTGAAGAGTTGTCCTTAAATGAAATTAGCGAAATTCTTGATTTACCACTTGGAACGGTTAAAACAAGGATTCACCGTGGCCGGGAAGCGTTAAGACAACAATTACGATATGTGTGATAAGAGGTGAAACTGTTAATGTGTCCAGAACAAATCATCGAACTAATGCATGAATACTTAGATGAAGAAATTACACCTGATCAAGAACGAATATTAAGAGAACACCTCCAAAACTGTAAAGAATGCGAAGCTATATTTAATGAGCTAAATAAGACGATCGCTTTTGTAAAGAGTGTGTCACATATGCAGGTACCTGATGACTTTACAGCGAATGTATTGTCTCGTTTACCAAAAGAGAAACGAAAGATTTGGATGCAGCGTTGGTTGAAAAACCATCCTTTGCTTGCAGCTGCCTCTTTATTTCTCATATTAATGATGGGAAGCGTATTTTCTACTTGGAATCAAGATCGAGAGTTTTCTGTATCGAAGCAAAAAAACTTAGTAGTTAAAAATAATACGGTTATTGTACCTAAAGGTGAGACGGTCAAGGGCGATGTCATTGTTCGAAATGGGACATTAGAAATTGAAGGTGAAGTCCAAGGTGATGTGACAGTTATCAATGGTGAAAAATATTTGGCCTCTGCAGGACATGTAACAGGGCAGATTGAAGAGGTAAATGAAGTGTTCGATTGGATTTGGTATCATATTAAAAGGACCGCACAAGATGTGGTTCAAATATTGGAAGACCAACCGGAAACCAAATAAAAAAACAAATCACTCTGACCGGGTGATTTGTTTTTTTACCCAGATACATATAATAGGTACAAGAGGTATTTATGGTATAATAAATAGGTTGTAATTTATTTGTGTTAAAGAAAATTACGGAGGAAGAACAATGCCGTTTGCTGATTTCGAACTATGGAAGTATTTAGCTAGTATTGTTGATATTGTCCTCGTATGGTATGTCATTTACAAGCTGATCAATGTGATTAGAGGAACGAAGGCCGTTCAATTACTAAAAGGCATTCTCGTTATTCTTCTAGTCAGAGTTGTCAGCGAGTTTCTAGGCTTCCAAACATTAAGCTGGATGATGGAACAGGCGATAACATACGGGTTTCTTGCGATTATTATTATATTTCAGCCAGAACTTAGAAGGGCCCTTGAGCAATTAGGCAGGGGGAAGTTCTTTTCAAGAAGCAGTAATCTGGATGATGAAGATCCGGAAAAAACGGTTGAGGCGATTGTTAAGGCAACTGATTATATGGCAAAGCGCCGCATTGGGGCGTTAATCTCGATCGAAAGAGAAACGGGAATGGGCGATTACATAGAAACGGGGATCCAGCTAAATTCCAATATTTCTTCTGAATTGTTGATTAATATTTTTATCCCAAATACACCGCTCCATGATGGTGCGGTAATTATCCAAAAAAATAATGTCGCAGCAGCCGCATGCTATCTGCCGTTATCCGAAAGCCCGTTTATTTCTAAGGAGCTGGGAACCAGACATCGGGCTGCATTAGGAATAAGTGAAGTGACTGATAGTGTCACTGTCATTGTTTCTGAAGAGACAGGTCATATTTCCCTTACAAAGAACGGGGAGCTTCACCGAGCGATTAATACAGAGCAACTGAAAGAATTACTTACGAGTGAATTGTTAATTCATTTGAAAACAAAACAAGCTTCTTCAGCTCGTTGGAACTGGAGGGGGAAAAATAATGGATAAATTGATGGATAATCCTTGGTTTATTAAAATTCTTGCCTTGTTGTTAGCGGTACTTTTATATTCTTCTGTACCACATACAGGTAAAAAAATAACGGATGTTAATGTGCCAGGAGAGCAATCAACAGAAACCATTACCAATATTCCTGTAAAGGTTTATTATGATACGGAAAATCTAGTGGTATCAGGAATTCCAGCCACGGTTGATATCACTTTAAAAGGACCTATAACGCACATTCAGTCTGCCAAAGCGTTGAAGAACTTTGAGGTTTACGTAGATTTATCAAAAGCTAAAATTGGGAAACAGAAAGTAAAATTAAAAGTAAGAGACCTGTCAGATAAATTGAGTGCGACTGTGAAACCAGCTAGTGTAAATGTATCTGTTCAGGAAAAAATCACTAAGGAATTTAAAGTTGAGGCAGAATTTAATGCGAGCCAAATAGAAGCTGGTTATTCTGCAGGACAACCCGTTGTCGAGCCAAATAAAGTGAAGATTACCGGTGCCAAAAGTGTCATCGACCGGATTACTTATGTAAAGGCTGCCCTTGAGGAAAAAGATCAGCTGAAAGAAACCATTTCAGAAGAGGCTCATGTCCAAGTTCTTGACAAAGATCTAAATAAGTTAAATGTAGTGGTGGATCCGGAAACGGTAGAAATCACGATACCAATAAAAAGCAACAGTAAGACTGTACCGATAAAAATTGTTAGAAATGGTACTGCCCCAGAAGGTGTGACGATTGAATCGATTGATATCGATGAAAAAGAGGCAACAATCACAGGGGATGAAGATGTTCTTAAAAATACGGATAATGTCCGTGTTGAGGTTGATCTCAGTAAAATTACCGATAACACCACCCTTACATTGCCTGTCATCATCTCTAATGGAATTACAAAGGTTACCCCGCAAATCGTAAAAGCAACCGTTGTGGTCAAAAAACAAGAAGAAAAAACAGTTTCGGATGTACCGTTAAACATTCAAGGATTATCCGAAGAATATAAGGCCACGATTAACGATCCGGGAAATCAAATGATAAATATACTTATTAATGGTCCCTCTTCGGCAGTTAGCAGCATTAGGCCTGAGGATTTCAAAGTCTTTATTGATTTGTCTGGCCTTGTAGAAGGGGATCATATAGTGGACATTCACGTGGAAGGACCTTCGGCTGTAAAGTGGAAACCTATTAAATCATCAGCGAAAATTACGATCGAAAAAAATAATGCCTAATATCTAGCAATACACATGTTGAAGGAGAGATTTTTAAAATGGGAAAATATTTCGGGACCGACGGGGTACGTGGAGTAGCAAATAGCGAATTAACACCTGAGTTGGCCTTTAAATTAGGCCGCTATGGCGGATATGTTTTAACAAAGGATAAAAATCGTCCCAAAGTACTCATCGGACGGGATACGCGTATATCTGGCCATATGTTAGAAGGAGCCCTTGTGGCAGGGTTATTATCCATTGGAGCCGAAGTTATGCGTTTAGGAGTTATATCTACTCCAGGTGTTTCATATTTAACCAAAGCTTTAGGTGCCCAAGCAGGAGTCATGATTTCTGCTTCTCATAATCCAGTGGCTGATAACGGCATTAAATTTTTTGGTCCCGATGGCTTTAAGCTTTCCGATGAGCAGGAATTAGAAATTGAGACGCTCATCGATTTACCAGAAGATCAACTGCCTCGACCAGTGGGTTCGGAACTTGGTCAAGTCATGGATTATTTCGAGGGCGGTCAAAAGTATCTCCAATATTTGAAAAATAGTGTGGATGAAGATTTTACAGGAATCCATATTGCCTTAGATTGTGCACACGGGGCAACGTCGTCGCTAGCGGCACACTTATTTGCCGATTTAGATGCGGACCTATCAACAATGGGCGCCTCTCCCAATGGCTTAAATATCAATGCAGGAGTGGGCTCAACACACCCTGAAGCACTAGCAGCCTTAGTCAAAGAAAAAGGTGCCGATGTAGGTCTCTCCTTTGACGGAGATGGAGACCGTTTGATTGCGATTGATGAAAATGGAACAATTGTTGATGGGGACCAAATCATGTACATTTGCGGCAAATATATGAAAGAACAAGGCCGCTTAAAGCATGGGACGATTGTATCAACCGTTATGAGTAATTTAGGCTTCTATAAAGCACTTGAGTCACATGGGATCCATAGTGTACCGACAGCGGTAGGTGACCGTTATGTTGTCGAAGAAATGAAGAAAAATGGGTTTAATCTGGGCGGCGAACAATCAGGTCATATTATTTTCTTAGACTATAACACCACAGGTGACGGTTTATTATCAGGGCTGCAATTAGTCAATATTATGAAGGCAACTGGGAAGCCTCTTTCTGAGTTAGCTGGTGAAATGAAAAAATTCCCGCAAAAGCTTGTCAATGTGAGAGTAACCGATAAACATCATGTAACCGATAATGCAAAGGTAAAAGAGGTTATTGAGCAAGTTGAAGCAGAAATGGCAGGAAACGGGAGAATTCTCGTCCGACCATCAGGAACGGAACCGCTTGTTCGCGTCATGGCAGAGGCATCGACAGAGGAACTTTGTGAATCTTATGTGAACAGGATTGTGGCAGTTGTCAAAGAAGAAATGGAATTAAAGGAAGAATAAAACCCATATATATGCATAAAGGAACGATCTGCTTCCTTTATGCATATTTTATTATGTATGAGTTATAAGTAAGGAGAAAGGTGAAAATCCCTAATTTTGGTTGACGGAGACGCTCAATCATAGTAGTATTAATTTGCTTTGTTTTTTCAAAGCAGAATGAATGCATATTTTTAATGAAAGGTGGGTAGGAAGAGAATTGTCCTTTTAAAAGCGCCTGGACTAACCTAAAGTGGTGAGGTTAGTTGACGAGGAGGAGGAGTATCGAATGTTCGGCGGATACCTCCCGGTTGAGACGCACAACCGAAAATTTCTTCTTTAAAACACAGGGGCAACTCTGTGCACAAAGAGAAGAAAATGCGCATACTAGAAGTAATGTTTCAAAAGGGTATAGACAGATACCTGACCATAACATTGATCAGGGGGCAAGTATTGCCTCCAAGCATTATTGCCCCCTGGATAGGGAGGAAACAGAAGAATGTGTGGAATTGTTGGATATATTGGGAATAGAGACTCGAAAGAGATTTTACTAAAAGGCTTAGAAAAACTCGAATATAGAGGCTATGATTCAGCTGGAATCGCTGTAAAGAATGAGAACGGAATTCATGTTTTTAAGGAAAAAGGTCGTATTGCTGATTTACGCAGCATTGTTGATGAGGATGTACATGCACATATCGGGATTGGACATACACGCTGGGCAACACATGGGGTGCCAAGTAAAGGAAATTCCCATCCGCACCAAAGTACATCTGACCGTTTTACGCTCGTTCATAACGGGGTCATTGAGAACTACGATCTTTTAAAACAGGAATATTTATCTGACGTAACGTTTGAAAGTGAAACGGATACAGAAGTTATTGTTCAAATGATTGAGTTATTTGTAAACGAAGGTTTGGAAGTATTAGAGGCTTTCCGTAAAACGTTGACTCTTTTACATGGTTCTTATGCACTAGCGCTTTTAGATGCAGAAGATAATGAAACCATTTATGTGGCCAAAAATAAAAGCCCACTGCTTGTTGGTTTAGGTAAAGGCTTCAATGTTGTGGCAAGTGATGCAATGGCGATGCTGCAAGTAACTGACCAGTACGTGGAATTAATGGACAAAGAAATTGTTATCGTAACAAAGGATAAAGTAACAATACAGAATCTGAACGGTGAAATTATCAGCCGTGAACCATATACAGCTGAACTTGATGCTAGTGATATTGAAAAAGGAACATATCCCCATTACATGCTGAAGGAAATTGATGAACAGCCGCTTGTGATGCGCCGTATTATCCAAACATATCAAAATGAGCAAGGTGAATTAACCATTGACCGTGAAATCATCGATACTTTAAACGGAGCGGATCGTCTGTATATTATTGCAGCTGGTACTTCCTATCATGCAGGACTTGTCGGGAAGCAGTTCATTGAGAAAATGGCAAAAATCCCCGTCGAGGTTCATATCTCCAGTGAATTCGGTTATAACATGCCGCTTCTTTCTGAAAAGCCGTTATTTATCTTCATTTCACAAAGTGGAGAAACAGCTGACAGCCGTGCCGTTCTTGTTAATGTAAAAGAGATGGGTTACCCTACACTAACGATTACAAATGTTCCAGGTTCAACGCTTTCTCGTGAAGCGGACTATACGCTTTTATTACATGCAGGTCCTGAAATTGCTGTTGCTTCAACGAAGGCATATACAGCACAGTTAGCAGTATTAGTTATTTTAGCTGAAGTTGCTGCCAAAAGCCGCAGCTTAGAAATTGACTTTGATCTTGTAAAAGAGCTTGGTATTGTTGCGAACGCAATGGAAGTTCTCTGTGATTCGAAAGAGCTTATTGAGCATATCTCAAGAGAATTTTTATCCATAACTCGCAATTGCTTCTTCATCGGCCGTGGGATTGACTTCTACGTTGGTTTAGAAGGTGCCTTGAAACTTAAAGAAATTTCCTATATTCAAGCAGAAGGCTTTGCGGGCGGCGAATTAAAGCACGGTACGATCGCCTTAATTGAAGAAGGTACACCGGTTGTTGCCTTGGCTACTCAAGAAAGTGTAAACATGAACCTGCGCGGAAATGTGAAGGAAGTAGTTGCTCGTGGAGCTAATCCATGCATCATTTCGATGAAGGGATTAGATCGCGACGAAGACAGCTTTGTGATTCCAGAAGTAAATGAATTATTAACACCTCTGATCTCTGTTATACCAATGCAGTTACTCTCATACTACGCTGCACTGCACCGCGACTGTGACGTCGATAAGCCACGTAACCTTGCTAAATCGGTGACTGTTGAGTAAAAATAAGAGTTTTAATTAATAAACTGTTGAAAGACAAAAAAGTCGGGAACTGACTTAAAAAATTATCAATCAACAAGTATGCATAAAAATTTGATCAAGTAAGACTCAATCCAATTTCTGGGTTGGGTCTTTTTTTGTTAATAAAGATTTCAAAAAAAATTTGAAAGGAGAAAGGGGAGAGCGCCAGATTCATTGATCTATGGTTTAGAAAGTGACTGGATTAAGAGGCTTTAGGTTCTTCTAACGTAACGGTGTATCCTAAACTTTCGAGTCGTCTCAGTGAATGCCGAACGATAGATTGTTGTCTCTGCTTATCAAAGTAGTCTTCGCCTAAGTCTACATACATTTCTTTTCGGGTTAAGAGATAATAAGAGATACGTAACATTGCGTGAGCGACTACAATACCAGCACGTTTCTTACCCTTTCGGGATGCTGTACGTCTATACAGTGCT
Organism: Bacillus sp. ISL-46; assembly: GCF_018613205.1. Taxonomy (NCBI): domain Bacteria; kingdom Bacillati; phylum Bacillota; class Bacilli; order Caryophanales; family Bacillaceae; genus Bacillus; species Bacillus sp. ISL-46. The sequence continues at coordinate 37,200 of NZ_JAGGQR010000025.1, read as the reverse complement.
CCGAGATAGTTTTTGGATCCTCTTACTGAATGAGCTGCTTCTGTTAACGCCGATCTTAAATACTTATTTCCTTTTTTAGTTTTGGCTGATTTTCTTTTTCCAGCGCTTTCATTTTGCCCAGGAACTAATCCTGCCCAAGAACACATATGAGCTGCAGTGGGGAATTGTTTCTTCACATCAGTCCCAATTTCGGATAGAATTTGCTCAGCCATTCTGGTCGCTATACCTGGAATCGAATCCAATCGTGATACATCTTCTTGATGAGAGCTGACTCTGTCCGCAACTTCCTTATCAAGCATCTCGATTTGCTCAGTAAGAAAATCAATATGACCTAAAATGGTTTTTAACATGAGGCGTTGATGTGAATTGATATAGCCTTTTAGGGCGAGTTCCAGTTCTTCTTTCTTTTTCTTCATGCTGCGTCGAGCGAAGTTTGCTAGTTTTTCAGGGTCCTCTTCACCATCGGCAATGGCATCAAGCATATCTCGTGCTGAAACACCCAACACATCTGAAACCACAGATCCCAACTTAATGTTCGCGCCTTCTAACACTTTTTGGATTCGATTATGTTGTCTGGCACGCTCCTCGATAATACTTCGACGATATCTAACGAGTTCACGCAATTCACGTTGATTTCGGTCAGGGATATAACTGGCTTTAAGTAGACCATGGCGAAGAAGTTTGGCGATCCATTCTGCATCCTTCACATCTGTCTTTCGTCCTGGAACTGCCTTCATATGTTGGGCATTCACCACTAAAAACTCAATATCCTCAGCTTCTAGTAAGTTCACAATAGGCTTCCAATAAACACTCGTGCTCTCCATGGCGACATGGGTACAATTATGTTGTTTAATCCAGTCAACCAACTGTAATAGAAATACAGTTTTAGTAGAGAACGTTTGAATCTCCTTTCCTTCAGGTGTCAAAATACAGGCAGTAATATTGTCCTTATGGACATCCATACCGCATGCTCTTTCAATGACTACATCCATTGAAAACATCCTTTCTACGGCGATCATTATAATTAGAGGCTGGTGCAACAACCAGAATAGGATTAATCTACCATGTGTGCTTCCCGTAAGGGAGCGACAGTCAGTGGTGCACCGTGGTCGGTGGAGTCAGACTAACGGATGGGCTCTAACGCACCATAGTTCAGCGACCTTCCTCTCCAGCCGTAGAATCAGTATTGACGTTTAGTGACCATTTTCATTCTCTGTGGTGAAGCGCTGATTTTTGCGCTTCATGGATGGCTAACGGGTGCTTTACTACAATAAAGAGGGCTTGCTGATGCAGCCCTTTTCTTATTGAGCTACCGAAGCAGGTTATTTAAATATGAACAGAAAAGCAGCTCAATATGTTAGAAACGGCTTCTATCATCAATGGAAAAGACAAAGGGGATATAGTTCATTTAATAATTGGGGAAGTCCAAGAAGGTGTAAAGACGAAAACCAGTCTTAAAACAGCAAAAGGAATCGCGATTAGTTAGTTTGTAAAGGATTGTACTTAAACGAGTGCATTACTTAAAACAAAAAAATCACTGGTAGTGGTCTATTTGTTTTAGATTTCAATATAGTCCAGAATAGTTCTATTCCAGTTCCCGACTTTTTTGTACAGCAGAAAAAAACACAGTTCCCGACTTTTATTTTTATGGATTGCAAATTTGAACGTAAGAATGCGGGTTTCAAGGCTTCATAGTTCCTTACTTTTTTGTCTTATAACATAAACTGTCTCCCCGTAACAATCTCCTTCCTTCAGTAACAAAGTTGGGACCTGCTGAAACTTAATTGGTTCCAAAACGGGAAGGACGGGAGAGGCAACTATGTAGTTTAAAATGGCTCAAAAGAATCAGGAAACGTACCGTCGGTACGTACTTCCTGGTTCTTTTTTTATTAATCAAACGTTTAATTAGTTTAGGTCAAATACTAATTAAACGATTGATTAACAACGGAGAAAGCCCGATACATCAATGATTAGGAGCGGGAGAGGAAATGGAGAAATCTAAGGGAGCCAAAATTGAAGCAGATTTGCCAGAGGAAAAGCCCGTAGGGAAGTCCGAATATATGTCCGATTGCCCCTGCCTTTTCCCCTTATTTAAATTTTTTTAGAGATTATCATTGATTTTTTATTGACATTTTCATTAATATGTGTTAAAATAATTATTAATTGACATAAAATACATATCATCATATAATAAACTCCTAGCAGAATTTTGCGAGGAGTTTTTTTATTTTTATAAAAAAGGGGGAGCTTGTTTGGAGACTAAAAAGGAAAGTTTAACCGCATTAGTTAGTTGCTTTGCGAGGGGATATCATGCATCGTACAGCAGTGAGCCGATTTTTAATGACTTTATTGCTAATTCTCTTTTAATGGATGAAGAAAAACAGCTAATCGCCGCCAATTGGGCAAACGCTATCGCCTTCTTTGATCAAGAAAAAAGCGAAACATTGACGAAGTTTGAAGATAAACTGCACTGGGTGATGAGCAACCAGACCATTCCACAATTAGTCAGTCGGGCAAGGTATGTGGAAGATGGACTCAACGCAGCAATCCAGCGTGGTTTTAAACAATATGTCATCCTCGGTGCAGGTTTCGATACCTTTGCTTTAAGGCAAGATAGACTGCCGGAGGATTTTGTCATTTACGAAGTCGATCACCCTGCAACTCAAGCTTTTAAAATAAATCGGCTAGAGGAATTAGGCATTGAAATCCCCGAAAATGTAAGGTTTGTTCCGGTAGATTTTAAAAATGACTCCCTTCATGATGGATTGAAGAAAAGCGGCTATGATGACCAAAAATATACTTTTTTTAGTTTGTTGGGCGTTGTAATGTACCTAAATAAAAAGGATTTCTATCAACTTCTATCTTCTGTTTCGGAAATGTCTATAAACGGAAGCTCTTTCATATTTGACTACCTCGATGATACTGCTTTTGATGACAGTATTGCCTCTAAGAAGCTAACCCAAATGCGACAAATTACTGCACATACAGGTGAACCAATGGTTACGGGCTTTGATCCGTTTGAACTCGATAGGGAGCTGCAGGATTGTAATATGTTACTCTATGAAAATCTTTCTCCTGCTAATATCGAGGATATGTATTTTAAGGGAAGAGAAGATGGATTACACGCCTTCGACCATTTTCATTTTGCGCATTTAGTTGTTCATAAATAACAGGAATCTTTAGACACCGTTCATTTGTTATGAATGGTGTCTTTTTACTTTGGCTCATATATTATTTATTTCTTAAAGGGAAAACAATTTTCACAGTGGTACCTTTATTAGTTTCACTTTCATACTCAATTGACCCGTTCAACTCCCGGATGATTTTGTTGGTAACCATGCTCCCTAATCCGGTCCCTTTCGTTTTTGTAGTGTAAAAGGGCAATCCTATCTGTTTTAACTGCTCGGGCGTCATTCCTTTTCCGTTATCTTTAATACTAATTTCAACAGTATTTTTGAAGTGGTCAGCATGTAACTCAATCTTAATCATTCCCCGATTGGATATCGATTCTATCCCATTTTTGATCACATTCATGATCGCTTGCTTTAAATGGGCCTCATCTCCATTTACATAAAATGGTTCAATATTTTCATAGTCGATGATGACATTTGAATAGGAGGCAAGAGGCCTCATTAATTGAACGCAGTCACTCATCACATCGTTAATGGAAATAATGGCCAATTGAAAAGGTTCAGGCTTGGCAACTTTCAAATAGTTTGTAATTATACTGTTGGTCCGATCTAGTTCTTCTATTATTAGAGGCGAGAATTTTTTAAATCGCTCATCGTTTGTATCTTTACTTAAAAATTGGATAAATCCTCTAATGGTTGCGAGAGGGTTTCTAATTTCATGCGCAATCGAGGCGGTAAGTTGGCCCACCATCGTCAATTTATCAAGATAAACCATTTCCTCAAATTGCTTATTAATTTTTATCAAGTTTTCAATCACAAAGATCAGGGCCATAACCGTTATATATAAGGCAATAAAGTAAATCAAATAAAAAGATAGACTTAAAAAATTGATACTAAAATATAGAATCGTAATATAAATAATAAAATAGCAAACAACGACCATTGTTCCTGCCACAAGCTTAGAAGGTGATTTATGAAAAAATCTCCGGAAAGCAAGGCCACATAAGAACGCGACAATGGATACCAGGATGCCAATCGCTAGGAATTTTCCACCGATAAAATAGCGGACAAGGCATGCACTTACTAAAACGATGCCCCCAGGTAACCAACCCCCATACAGAGTGAGGATCAGAATGGAGCACATCCTTAAATCAAAATGGGTTGCCCCCAAGGTTTCAATTGGATAAAACATACAAAAAAGCGTTCCTAAGGAACCAATCAAACCATAAATCACTTTTTGTTTTAAAGTATTTGGAACTTTCGTTTGAAAGGGGAAAAATAAGTTGGCATTAAATGTAAAAGATAATAAGATCGTGATGTTAACTAACAGTGGTTTGATTAGAGTAATCAAGAAACTTCCTCCAAAATCATAAATGATATGCGTCTACATTCATCCTTCCCTGCGGATCGATAAACTTTCCGCACAAAAACATCTACTATGAATAATACCTCAAATCTGTTAGGCATGTAACCCACTCTAATCGATAATGAAGTGTTCGTACAAAAAAAGCCCCTCTCTCTGTAAAAAAGTAGAAAGAAGAGCTTTTATATTACAATCATCTAGTTTCCGCTGGTCGATTGCCTGCATGTAATTTGCGAAATTTAATATAGCTTCCAATTCGCCAAACGCAGATATATAGAAATGCAATTGTCATCGTTAGCACTGTAAACTCGATGTAATCCATACTTTTGAAATACTGACTTAACGCGATGCGAATGACAATGATGGCGATGATTACATACTTAAACGTTTTATTGGGCTTTGAATAAATCAATCCATCTTCGCGGATCTCATATGATGTTGAGTTAGCATAATCGCTCCAAACAATGTGCCGAGTATACCAGCAATCAGCATTTCCCAAAAGGCGGGCAGATGAAAGGGCTCACCTGGAATGTGCAGCAACTGACTGATACTAAACGAAAACATGACCAATACAAATAAAACAGGAGAGATTATACCGAAACCGCCCCTTTTGATTGGACCCTTTCTTCCCTTCATTTTGAAAAAAAGAACAAGACCAATAATGACGAGGATAATAATCATAATTATGATTATTTTCAATTTGCTTCAATCCCTTTCGGAAGACATATAAATAATATTTTTATTGTATTGTTATCATAAGGGAAAATAACCTATGCACGGTAGTGGGAAAATTCATGCTTTTTAGTATGAGATTGTTCATGATTCTATGAAGAGCCTCGTGTTAGGTAAACAGAGAAGGGATGAGGACATGGATTGGCTACAAAAATCGGTGAGGGAAAGAGAAAAAAGAATCCAATAAAGGCTATTGGCGACAAAAATTGGTGGGAAGAAGGGAAAAATGAATCCAATAAAGGCTATTGGCTACAAAAGTAGGTGAGGGGAAGGGAAAAAAGAATCCAATAAAGGCTATTGGCGACAAAAATCGGTGAGGAGAAGGGAAAAAAGAATCCAATAAAGGCTATTGGCGATAAAAATCGGTGAGGAGAAGGGAAAAAAGAATCCAATAAAGGCTATTGGCGATAAAAATCGGTGGGAAGAAGGGAAAAAAGAATCCAATAGAGCTATTGACCATAAAATATAAATAGGAAAAGGGTAATATTCGGCCAATTCAACCAAAATCTTTGATCAATGAAAAAGCGTAAAATATTCTCCACCTGGCTGAAAGATTGCGATTTTTTACGCTTAAATTTAATTAATATACTTAATACAACTGGCTAACCTTAATTACTCGGTCCATTGACCATACCCTTTAGCATCAAGATGTTTATTTAAAATCTTGCTGATCTTCGTTCTAGATTCAATTATTATACACCATTCGTAAACAAGATTAGTCGTAATTTTCTTCATTGGAAAAAGAAGCTTTAATTCCTTTACACTCCTTAATACAGCTGATTCCAAATCTTCTTGGCATCCACAATCATCACACACTAATTTCTTTCCTTCCACAGTTATGAAAAATGAGTTGCAAACTTTACAAGTGTTCCCCTTTTTCAACTGATCATAATTATAAATGGGTACCTGAGTAAAAGAAGACTTAGTAATATGCAGTGAAACTAATAGTTCTGCTAGCTTTTTGTGTTTACTATTCAATTTTGAAGGAGTGCTACCAAAATTTTTTAAAAAACTATTAAGTTGTGTTGGGTAAATAATAGGTTTGTTTTTAGGTGCTTGATAGAGGGTAAACTCGGGGTTGATAAAAACAACCTTTGCTTCAGTGGGGAAATGAAAACCATGTCTAAGGAGCAATTGGTGGAGCAAAGATTCAGCTCGTTTTAGTTGGTCGAGAGGATTGAGAATTTCATTGCCTGGTTTCGAGTAAAATTTGTCATCTTCAAAATAATAATCGCCCTTATAATTTTTTACTTCAAAAACGTGAAGAGAGTCCTTGATTATCAATGTATCTATTTGGAACGTGGTATTGTTAACCTTAAGCAACAAATCATTCAGTATTAAACAATCACACTGAAGTTTTTCGGTTAACAAGTCAAACATCACTTCCCCTTCAAACCCCTTTTTAAGGTTTAAAAAGTACTTCTTGTCATTCTCGGGTAAACTCATTCGTGTGTTTAAGTAAGACAGAATCTTTAATTCATCTGATTTGGTGCGGGATTTAAATAGCATTTGCCACTTCCTTTCTAACTTTATAGATTCCCAAGTTCATTTTATAAAATTTATAGGTCTAAATGAGTGTATATTTTGTTAACATTACAAAAAAAGTTATTTTATTATTCAGAAAATTATTGACGACAATAAAGATAAAATGTTATTATTTTCCTCTGTGACTCAGAATAGATTTGGAGGGGATAACGGTTGATTCATCTACAAGGGATAAGCAAATCTTTCAAGGTGGCCCAGCGCCAGACAGGCTTACGGCAGGCAGCGAAGTCCCTTTTTTATCGGGAACATACGGTTGTTGACGCTCTGAAGGATCTCTCTTTTTCGATTAATCCAGGAGAAATTGTCGGTTACATTGGCCCGAATGGAGCGGGGAAGTCCACCACAATAAAAATTATGAGCGGGATCCTGGTGCCTGACACCGGGAATTGCACGATCATGGGTTACACACCGTGGAAAGACCGGGTGCATTATGTCCAAAATATTGGAGTTGTTTTCGGTCAGCGCTCACAGCTATGGTGGGATGTTCCGGTAATGGATTCCTTCGAACTCCTAAAAGACATTTACAAGGTTCCCCAGCAAGAATATCAAACTACGATTAATCTACTCATTGAAACGCTAGAACTGCAAAACATTATCAATTCACCCGTCCGTCAATTAAGCTTAGGGCAGCGGATGCGCTGTGAAATAGCAGCTTCTCTCCTACATAATCCGAAAATCCTATTTTTAGACGAACCAACGATCGGCCTTGATGCTGCTTCTAAAATAGCTGTCCGCCAATTCATCAAAACAATCAACAAAGAAAAGGATGTCACCGTCATCCTGACTACGCACGATATGAATGATATCGAAGCGTTGGCTGACAGGGTTCTATTAATTGGAAAAGGCAGCTTATTGTACGACGGCGGTTTAGAGGAATTAAGAAGAAAATTTGGTTCCCAAAAAACGATCACCGCTGATTTCCGCAAAAATGAAAACCCAATCAAAATCACACATGCAACCGTGCTTTCGAGATCGCCGGAACGGGTCATCCTCAGCATTGATACGGAGCAGGTTAACACTTCGGAAATCATTACTCAGTTGTCCGATAAGCTTGAGTTGATTGATATTTCGATTGAATCCCAACCGATTGAGGAAACCATTCTCCAGCTTTATAAGGAGTACAAAATATGAGGGTGTATCTATCTGTTTTGAAGCTGCGGTTAAACATTGGAATGCAGTACCGGACTGCTGCATTGGCAGGGGTAGTTACTCAATTTTTCTGGGGTTTTATAACGATTATGGTATTTGAAGCATTTTACGAATATGCAACGAAAACTCCTCCTATTTCCTTAAAAGAATTAATCACCTATATCTGGCTGCAACAGGCCTTTCTTGTGTTCGTTACCATCTGGTTTCGCGATAACGAGCTATTTGATCTGATAACAAGTGGCAATATTGCTTACGAACTATGCCGGCCATGTGAGCTCTATGGTTATTGGTATGCTAAGCTGCTGGCGCAGCGACTATCCAGTGCCTTCTTGCGCTGCTTTCCGATTCTAATTGTTTCATTCTTCTTGCCAAAGCCGTACAATATGACTCTTCCACCCAGCCCAACAGCCTTTTTATTATTCTTAAGCGCCTTACTGTTAGGCCTGCTTCTCTTAGTAGCGATCTCGATGTTCTTATATATATCCGTATTTGTGACCTTGTCCCCGATGGGATCGCTATTAATATTTGGTGTCCTCGGCGAATTTTTTGCTGGATTAATCATTCCTGTACCGCTTATGCCAACTTGGCTTCAAAAAATAGCTAATGTCCTGCCGTTTCGCTGGACGGCGGATTTCCCGTTCAGGGTTTACTCAGGACATATCCCACCGCATGACGCCATCATCGGTATCATCATCCAATTGATTTATCTTGCGGGTCTTGTCTGGCTAGGGAGGACGGCACTAAATGGAGTATTGAAGAAAGCTGTCGTCCAAGGAGGTTAACCAAAAATGAGAATATATTTTAAATACTTATTGATTCTCTTTAAATCACAAATGCAATATCGGACATCGTTTTGGCTATTATCGCTGGGTCAATTTTTTATTCCTTTTTCGATCTTTGCAGGTCTATACTTCTTATTCGAACAGTTTGGGCAAATAAAAGGATGGCAATTCTTTGAGGTAGCACTTTGCTTCGGGATCATTCATATGTCGTTTGCGCTGAGTGAATGCTTTGCCCGAGGTTTTGATACTTTTTCCAGCTTGGTTCGGAATGGTGAATTTGATCGATTACTCGTTCGCCCTCGCAGTACGTTTATTCAAGTACTCGGGTCCAAATTCGAGTTTACGAGATTTGGCCGGCTCCTTCAAAGTGCAATTGTTTTAGTTTGGGCACTGACCAATCTCAACATTGAATGGAGTGTAGTAAAAGCAGCCACCCTCTTGTTGATGATCGCTAGCGGTGTGCTTATTTTTACAGGCATCTACATCTTGGCGGCCACCCTGTGTTTTTGGACGATTGAAGGTCTTGAGGTGGTTAATATATTTACCGATGGCGGAAGAGAAATGGCGCAATACCCATTAAATATTTATCAAAAATGGGTGGCCCGTTTTTTTACCTTTGTGATCCCGTTTGGAACGGTGAATTATCTACCGTTGTTGTTTATTCTAGGGAAGAACAGTGGGAACGACCTCCTATATATGCTGATCCCGGCAGCTGGCAGCTTGTTTATTCTCCCGTGTCTCCTTGTCTGGCAAGTTGGGGTAAAACATTATCGCTCCACGGGTTCGTAAAACAATAGCCGAGTTCCTATTTATGAGGGAACTCGGCTTTACTTTTGACCTATTTGGAAACTAAACCTATCTTATGTTATATTTAAACAAATGACTGAAAAACTGAAATGGTCAGTAGGGGTGTGGACATGGCAACAGATAGAAGAAAGATGATTGTAGAAGCGGCAACCAAGTCTTTTTCATTATTTGGCTATAAAGCAACAACAATGGATCAAGTCGCAAAACTGGCCAATGTTGGCAAAGGGACGATTTATACTTTTTTTAAAAACAAAGAAGAATTATTCGAAGAGATTATTTCCACTTTGGTCAAAGAAATGATTGCTGAGGCAGAATCCGTCATCGAACCAGAGTTACCCTTCACAGAAAACGTGCATCGGGCACTTTATCGTTTATTAGAGTTTCGCGCTCAGCACCAACTGATGATTAAATTGGTCCAAGAGGAAGCGGAAATGGGGACTCTAGCGGTTTCGGAAATGCTGCAGCATGTTGAGGATGAAATCATTGCCTATTTAAAGCAGAAAATTGACACGGCTATCACGAAAGGGGCAATCCCACCGAACGACACCGAAATTACCAGCTTTCTTCTTTTAAAAATGTATATTGCCCTAGTTTCAGACTGGGAAAGAAATCATCAGCCGCTGAGCTCGGAACAAATCGCGGAAATCATGAAAGTATTTTTAGTAAAAGGTTTGTCCACATAAAAAAAGACTTGTGTGTACCTCTATACAAGTCTTTTAGCTAGTTGGTGCGACACTAAGTGGCGCTACCGATTTCTTATTTTAAAAGATAAATATTTTTTGAAGCAGTGGCAATTTTTGGCCTATTCTTATTACGGCTGCCAGTGAGTTCTTCCATTAAACTTAAAAATGTTCCAAAAAGGTAATTGACCACAGAACCGGCAAGTATTCCAAATCCTAGTGCAGTTAAGAAATAAGTATTACTGTAACCGTTTACAAATTGACCTAACAAAATAAGAATGAGCCCTAGGCCGCTTCCAAAGATTGCTGTTTTCTTAAATGTGAAGATACTCTTTAAGTGTTTTTCCTGCATCACCATCAACTCCTTGTAAGAATATTCTATCAATTGTCACAAAATTGTCAAACTTTTTTTAAAAATTTTGCTCTGTTAAACTTGGCTGTTGATTTTTGCACCAATCAACTTTGCTATAAAATCAACAATGACCTTTAACACAGCCAAAAATTAAAAGGGGACCTAACAAATTTAGGCCCCGGGCGTTACTTTTTCTTCGCTAAGTTTTCTTGTGCCATTTTGACCAACTCACGGACCATGCTGCCACCCAGCCTGCCGCCAACCTTACCGGCCTGTTCAGACGTGAGCTGACCATTATAGCCCTTCATTAATGGAACACCCACTTCTTCTGCTGCTTCAAATTTCGCATCCTCAGGGTTCCCGGTATTCGCGACCTTCGCTTTCAACGCATCTAAGCCATTGCGCGCCTCGGGGACAAGGATTTTATTTCTTCTTCTCACCATAAAAATCCCTCCTTTAGTTGTAGGATTACCTGAATGTAAAAAATAATCAAAATCACTGGAAAAATCCATTTTAATCCAGTATAATACGGATAATAAATTCGGATAAAATCAATGATAAAGAGAGTAGTTATCTATGATGTACCAGCGATTCAGGGGTGGTGGGAGCCTGAAACAGAACAGATAATGAAGCGCACTTTTGAGATGTGTACCTGAACTCGAGTAGGGTATGCCGGAGGATCCTCCGTTACAAAGGAAAGCTGGTTCTTTTGAACAATTAGAGTGGTACCGCGGGATTATGAACTCTCGTCTCTTTTAGTAGAGACGGGAGTTTTTTGTTTTTTAAAAGATAAATGGAGGTCTTAAAGATGAATTTTAAGCAGGAGCTTGCAGCCATTTTACATGAAGTGCTTGACCATGAGATTTCACAAACAGAACTGGAACTGATGATTGAAAAACCTAAGAACCAAGAGCTCGGTGATTTAGCCTTTCCCTGTTTTACACTAGCGAAGGTGAAAAGAAAATCCCCCAATCTAATTGCAGAGGAATTAAGTAAGAAGATTAACTCTCCCATTTTTGAAAAAGTAGAAGTGGTGGGAGCCTATCTTAATCTCTTTCTAAACAAAAAGACGGCTTCTGAAAAAGTAGTGAATGATATCATCTCAGCAAAAGGGAAGTATGGTGCGCTTACGTTTGGGAACGGAGGTGCTGTCACCATCGACATGTCCTCCCCTAATATTGCTAAACCCTTTTCAATGGGACATTTGCGTTCAACCGTGATTGGCAATTCGCTCGCATTAATTGTCGAGAAATGTGGTTACAAGCCCATTAAAATCAATCATCTTGGTGACTGGGGGACACAGTTCGGGAAGCTGATCACTGCCTATCAGTTATGGGGAAATGCCGAAAAGGTCAAACAGAATCCGATTAAAGAGCTATTAACCCTGTATATAAAATTTCATGAAGAAGCGGAGACGAATCCAAGCCTTGAAGACCAAGGGCGCAGCTGGTTTAAAAGACTAGAAGATGGAGACGAACAAGCATTAAAACTCTGGAAATGGTTTCGTGATGAGTCATTAAAAGAGTTTTCGCGAATATACCAGTTAATGAATGTCGAATTTGACTCTTATGCCGGCGAAGCCTTTTATAATGACAAAATGGAGCGTGTCGTCAAGCTTCTTGAAGAAAAACAGCTATTGGTCGAATCCGAACAGGCACAGGTGGTCGAGCTCACCGAAGAACAGCTGCCGCCATGCCTGATCAAAAAATCTGATGGGGCAACGCTGTATGCGACCCGAGATTTAGCGGCGGCTCTTTATCGCCAGGAGGAATACCAATTTGTCCAATCCTTATATGTGGTTGGCCATGAACAAAGCCTCCATTTCAAACAGTTAATGGCTGTGTTAGCAAAGATGGGCTACGATTGGTCGAAACAAATGCATCATATTCCATTCGGGTTGATGCTAAAAGATGGAAAGAAAATGTCCACGCGAAAAGGCAAGGTAGTTTTATTAGAAGAGGTCTTAAATGAATCAATTGCGATGGCTAGGCATAATATTGAAGTGAAAAATCCAAATCTCACAAACAAAGAGGATGTGGCTAAACAGGTCGGTGTTGGAGCAGTAATTTTCCATGACTTAAAGAACAATCGAATGAATGATATTGAATTTTCGTTAGAAGAGATGCTCCGCTTCGAAGGAGAGACAGGTCCATATGTTCAATATACCTATGCTCGTGCCTGTTCTATTTTACGAAAAGCGGATGTAAATGCGGAGTTAGGGGCTTTAACCTACGAAAATACTTGGGAGAAGGAATGGAAGGTAACCAGCCTCTTAATGGAATTTTCGCCAGCTATTAGAAGAGCTTGTATAAACTTTGACCCGTCCCAAGTGGCTAAATATGTTATTGATCTAGCACAAGCCTTCAATAAATATTATGCTGAGGTAAAAATCCTTGAAGACACTCCAGAACAGGAAGCACGGTTAGCACTTGTCTATGCAGTAACGGAAGTTTTGAAAGAAGGATTACGTTTATTAGGATTGGAAGCTCCGGTTGAAATGTAGTTTCCAGACAAGGCAAAAATCAATTTAACTATAGCTATGTAATCGAATGGGAGGGAAAACAAAATGAGTGAATTATTAATTAAGCATTATGAGTTAGCAAGGGATAGGTTTGTTAAAAGTGTTGATGCACTAGAAGAGGGGATCGCTGACGTTCAACCGGAAGGGTTTAATAATACCATCCATTGGCATGTTGGCCATGTCTTAACTGTTGCCGAGCAATTTATGTTTGGCTTCCCGAAAAAATCTACTCAGCTGCCAGCAAACTATATGGCGCTATTTGCCTCGGGTACTAGTCCAGCTGCTTGGGACGGAGATGTTCCTCAGCTGCAGGATTTGGTCGTGCAGCTGCAGGAACAAGTGACACGGATTAAAGAAATTCCAGCGGAGAGTTTTAACCAAAGGCTAAAAACACCATTCCTTGGTCAGGAAACGTTTGGAGAACTAACAAATTTTGCGATTTTCCATGAAAGTATTCATTTAGGCCAAATCCAGGCAATGAAACGTGTCATTAATGCAGCGGCAAAATAAGTTTATTTGAAAATTGGTGTGATTGGCATGGAGACTAAATAATGTCTCCATGCTTTTTTGTTTGCAAATAGGTGGTAATAATAAATATTATATGCCCTCAACTAATAATTTTCTTCATAATCGTGCTATTTAGGATAAGACTAAGTAGTAATATTAATTATTATCGACATTACAAGAAAAATTTGGTACTTCGTCAAAAGAAAACACTTCATATTAACTACTGTCTTGTGTTAAAATCAATCGGTAATTCTACTTCAAATGTGGTGGGTGAATCAGGTGCTCTCTTCTTTTAAGAGATTCTTAATCGGCCGGCCGTTAAAATCAACGGCACTAGGCGAACAAAAATTAAACATTTTCAAGGCTTTAGCGATTCTCTCTTCCGATGCCTTATCATCTGTAGCTTACGGAACTGAACAAATTCTAATTGTGTTGGCAACGGTAAGCGTCATTGCCTATTGGTATTCGGTTCCGATTGCAGTTGGAGTATTATTTCTATTAGCGGCGCTAATCCTTTCCTATCGACAAATTATCTATTCGTACCCTCATGGCGGTGGGGCCTATATTGTTTCAAAAGAGAACATCGGTGAGAAAGCAGGATTAATTGCCGGGGGATCCCTTTTAGTCGATTACATATTAACAGTGGCAGTGAGTGTTTCTGCTGGTACGGATGCGATTACGTCAGCCTTTCCAACCTTACATACACATACCGTCGGGATTGCGTGTGTTCTGGTAGTTCTGATTACAATTCTCAATCTACGCGGTTTAACAGAATCAGCGTCAATCTTAGCTTATCCGGTCTATTTGTTTGTTGTTGCCCTGTTCATTTTAATTGGTGTGGGTCTCTTTAAAATCATGACTGGCCATGTATCACTGACTGTCCAGCATGCACCAATTGGGGCGCCTGTTCAAGGGATTACGCTTTTCTTGCTGTTACGCGCCTTTGCGTCGGGATGCTCGGCATTAACTGGGGTAGAAGCCATATCGAATGCGATCCCAAGTTTTAAAGATCCGGCACCAAAGAATGCGGCCAAAACATTAGTATTAATGGGGACGCTTCTTGCGTTGTTATTTACGGGTATTACTTTCCTAGCTTATTATTACGGTATATCGCCAAGGCATGACGAAACGGTCGTCTCGCAAATTGCCAAAGAAACCTTCGGGCGTAATTATCTTTACTTTTTTGTCCAAGGAACAACCGCCCTTATTTTAGTTCTGGCTGCTAATACTGGATATTCGGCTTTTCCGTTATTAGCGTATGCACTTGCCAAGGATAAGTATATGCCAAGGATGTTTACGATTAGGGGGGACAGGCTCGGGTATTCGAACGGGATTGTTTCCTTAGGAGTAGCTTCCATCTTGCTTATTATTTTCTCTAGAGGTCAAACAGAGCACTTAATCCCGCTTTATGCGGTTGGTGTATTTATTCCGTTCACCTTATCTCAAACGGGAATGACTATTAAATGGTTACGGGAAAAACCAGCCGGATGGGTTGCTAAACTTAGTGCCAATTTTATTGGCGCGCTCATCACCTTAGCAGTATTAATCATTTTCTTCCTGACGAAATTTAGTCAAGTATGGTTTGTGGTGATCTTCTTACCAATAATCGTTTTTGCCTTCAAACGAATTAATTATCATTATGAAGCAGTTGGTGAACAATTGAGGATTCATCCCGACCATCCAGCGCTACCGATTGAGGGAAATGTCATTATTGTACCTGTTGCAGGGATTACGAAAGTGGTTGAAAACTCAATTAATTATGCGAAATCATTAACTGATCAAATCTTTGCTGTTTATGTGTCGTTTGACCGTGAGGATGAAAAGCGTTTTGAAGAAAAATGGCAGCAATGGCAGCCGGATGTTAGACTCGTTACCTTACAGTCACATTATCGAAGTATACTAATTCCCTTATCGAAATTTATTGATACTGTAGAACATAAGGCAGAGGAAAACAATTATCGTGTAACGGTTTTGATTCCGCAGTTTATTACCAAAAAGAGTTGGCATAATATCCTGCACAATCAATCAAGTTTATTAATTCGTACCTATCTTATTCTTAAAAAGAGGGTTATTGTGTCCACACTGCCATTTCATTTTAAAAAGTAATAGGTGGGGTGGGATATGGATTTTTTGGTCGAAAATAAATGGACCATACTAGTCAGTCTTGAAGTATTAGCGTGGTCATCGACATTCTTTATGTTATATGCCAGGTATGGTTTGAAATCAAGCTTCTGGTTTAAGATAGCAACGGTTTTATTTGCGCTAACAGGGGTTATTCCACAGGTGTTAATGGGGATCGTAAACTTTATAGCAACCAAGAAAGTCGACCTCTTCACGTTAATCATTGTTTTACTCATTTTATATGGATTTACACTTGGGAGAAACCATGTGAAAAGGCTTGATACATGGGCACAAAGGAAATTCTCAGCAAGGCAAAACCACCGGGATTAATCGGTGGTTTTCTTTGTTTTTTTGATTAAAAAGTAAATCGCCCCTAGAACAATGGCTCCGATGATGGCTGGCATCACATAGGGTTGTGCGTATTCTTTAATATGTGCCCAGTTACTGCCTAGGACTTTACCTAGGTATAGAAACAGAATGGTCCAGGGGATAATGGCTGCCACGGTGTAGAGAGTAAATTTAGTTGCTGACATTTTGGCAATACCCGCCGGAATGGAAATCGCGTGTCTGACAACTGGAATGAACCTTGCTGAAAAAATCACTCCTGCGCCATATTTTTCAAACCATTGTTCAGCAATGTCAATATGATTCTTTTTAATAAGGACGTATTTTCCGTATTTTTCCAAGAAAGGTCTGCCCCCGTAATAACCCGCCCAATATAAAAATAACTGGGCGAGCGTTCCGCCGATCGTCCCGGCAATCACTGCCCCGATAAAATTAAGATGCCCCTGTGAAATCATATACCCACCATAACCCAAGACGATTTCACTTGGAATAATCTCTATCATTAATCCTAAGGCAATGCCGAAATATCCTAATTGTGATAAAAACTCCAAAATATTATTAATAAAGTCTGCCATAATCCACCTTCACTTATTAAAAAATAATCAGTCTAACTTAATAATTCTATAACAGTTTGTCTCATAATGATATAAATATGGTGTTTATCATTGAGACATTCTTAATTTATGAAAATTTTGAAACGTCTACATTACATAACGATTAACTTCAAAAAAGGTTTCATTTTTTCCTACATTAAATACTTTAAAAACATGGTTGCAATGCCAAAGTAGGTAAGCAATGAAAAAATGTCATTCAAGGTGGTGATCAGTGGTCCTGAGGCAACGGCAGGGTCAATTTTTAAACGAAAAAGAATAAGCGGAATAATCGTCCCGGCAAGTGTCCCGATGATTAACGTGAAAAATAGCGAGCAGCCGACAACGGCACCTAAAATGAGACTTCCCTGCCATATATATGCGATGACCGCGATCAGAACAGAGCAGGTGATCCCGATCGTAATCCCAACACCAAGCTCCCTTGCGATTAAGCGGGTAATTACGCCCTTATCAATATCGTAGGAAATCAGCCCTCTTACTACGACCGCAAGGGATTGGGTTCCAGTGTTTCCCGTCATCCCTGCAATCATCGGCATAAAAAAGGCAAGTGCCACAACCTGCTTGAGGGTATCTTCAAAACTGCTGATAATTCTCCCAGAGATGACACCGATGAACAATAGCAGGATGAGCCAAGGGAGTCTTCTTGCAGCCGCAACTAATGTTTTGGTTTCAAAGTCGATTGATTTCCCAGTAGCAGACAATTTTTCGATATCTTCATTTGCTTCCTGAATCACGATGTCGATAATGTCATCGACCGTGACAATCCCAACGAGGACATTATTCTCATCCACAACCGGGATGGCTAGGAAATCATACCGCTCCACGATTTGCGCCACAACCTCTTGGTCTGTTGCCACCGTAACGGAAATAATCCTTTCATACATAATCGTTCGTATCTTTTCGTCTGGCTCTGCTAATAGTAAATCACGATAAGAAACTACGCCGACAAGTTTTCGCTCTTCATCAATCACATATAAATAGTTAATAGACTCGGCAAATTCTGCGAATACTTTAAACTTATCAACTGCTTCTCGAACCGTAAAATAGCTTCGGATCCAAACAAATCGGTTGGTCATGATTCTTCCGGCTGTTTCCGGAGGATATTTCATGATATCTTGGACGGCATTAGACTCCTCTGCTTTCATCCCAGATAGGAGGGAATCCTTCTTCTCCGGTGATAATTCATGCAGCAATAACGCCAAATCATCATTATCCATTAAATCAAGGACCTTACTTGATTTTTCAATTCCTAAAATATTTAATAAGCCGAGCTGGTCTTCTTTATCAAGCTCTTCCATTAGGTCAGCTAGAATATCAAATTTTAAAAACAGGAGAAATCGTCCTTTGTGTTTTTCAGGTAGATCTTCATATATCTTCGCTATATCATAGGGCTGGAGTTCTTCGAGTATTTTTTCGAATTCAGTTTTTTTATTTTCTTTTAAGGTTTTAATAATATAAAGACTTAATTCATCTTGAGTCATATCTTTAATCATATGTGATAGACCAGCTCCTTATCTTGCTAATGCATAGATTCTAATTTGATAAAGAAATATAGATGAAAAAGGAAAGTTAACAAATAATAATCAATAGGCATAAATCTAGTATGTGTTAATCAAACTTATTATTTGTAAAAGAATTGAAATAAGCTATTTGGACTATTATTTGATAAAATAAGGAAGTATTGACTAAATCATTTCATGTGTTGATCGGAGGAGTTTTGCTTTGAAGAAGCATCATCAAGACATACAGGATCTCATCTATGTCCATTTGAACCAAACAGACCAGTATGTAATGTCTTCCGGTATCGAATTTGCTGAATTCGCTGCTGCTTTTTCAGGTTCATTAAATCACTTGCTTTTACTAAAGCACCGCTTTGATGATGCTGATTTTAATATGCATACACAACTCGAATATTGCCCTGAAGAAAGAATTAAAAAGTTAGCGGCGGACAATGTTTATAGCTACGAAAACTTTTGCTGGATTGATTTTATTGAGGAAGATGTGTTGAATGAACTGACGGGACAGGAAATCGCTGAATTATTGTACTTAGGTCATCAAAAGCATCATTTGAAATTGCCTTTTTATAATAAATTAGGGAACCGTTTTGTTTATTTAGCACAAGATGATGGCTGGTATAACAAAACTTATTACCGCAGCTTCAAAGATTTTTTTCATGTGCTTAGCGAAGTAGTGGCCGTAAAATTAGGAGATCTTAAGATTGAAAAATCGATCCTAGGATTTCGTAAGAAAAGAACGTATCCTCAGGTGAATAAAGAAATCCTGCTTTCATTAACACCTTTCATTAAAGAAGGAATTTGCATATCATTACGAGCTGCGGATCACCAGCGGGGGAAAATTGAAATTCCCATCTGGGTAATTGGTGATTTCGCCAATATGGATGACATGGTGGAGGAATATGATCAAATATCATCTAAACCATATCACGCGAAAATTATTTTTGACAAGAAGACAAAAGAATGGAAATTAAATGTAATCTAAATCATTTGGCTTGATAAAAAAGTCCCACTCCATTTGGGTGGGACTTCTTCTTATGAAAACCAAAGATTAAACAATCCTTCGTTCACGCCTAAGTTATACATATAATAAATTCCGAATAATATGCTGATAATGCCTGCGAGATGATTCAAATACCTATTCAACTGTTTACCGGATGTCAAAACAAAGGGGATACCAATAACAGTTGAAAAGCTGAGCATACCAACAACGGTGCCGCAACCGAAAATAAGTATGTATAAAGCACCTTGCCACGCGGTCGTAACGGTACTCATTGTAAGTAGAACCATTGCTGCACTGCCGGCAAGCCCGTGAATGAGCCCAATGAAAAAGGATTTAAAATGAGTCCGACTTTTTTTTCCATGGTTCTGGTTATCGTGGGTGTGTGGGTGATGATGGCGATGTTTCATAAATGCCAAAATACTATTTAGGCCGAGACTAACAAGCATGATCCCCACGATAAATTCGAGACTCAGAGCGACCATGTCTGTGATTGTGTTTTTGGAGACAATCAAAAACATTCCGACAATGAAAAGTGTAGCCGTGTGCCCGATACCCCAGTAAACACCGGCAAAGATCGAGCGCTTTAAATTTTTTGATTCGCTTGCGATGGTTGAAACTGCAATAACATGATCAGGCTCGATTGCATGCTTAATTCCCAGCAAAAAGCCTAATAATAATATGGATAAAAGTGATCCCGTCATTATGTGCCTCCAGATTAGCGTTTTAAAATAATTATACATGAAATATTAGGATAAATGAGAATGAGAAAATTGACAATTTAACCAGCGCTAGTTTTTAAGCAAGCTATGGCCATCATAAAATATTCAGTAGGAAAAAACATATAAAAAATTGGTGGACTACATTTCCTTTCTTTTTAAAATAAGTGTTAAAATATAACCGTCAATGAGAAAATGGAGGTTTTCGTATGAAAACAAAATTAGGTTTATTATATGGAGGAAAATCAGCCGAACACCAGGTGTCTCTGCAGACAGCACTGGCTGTCATTCGAGCGTTAGACCTTGAAAAATTTGAAATTCATCCTATTTACATAAATACAGAAGGAAAATGGATTAAAGGACCGCAGTTAAGTGAACCGGTTGAAAACGTGAAGGCGCTTGAATTTTCAAAGGGGAATCAATTATCTCCTTTATCGTTAGCCCCAGCACTTTTCCAAGCTGAAAAGCAGGAAACACTTGATGTCATCTTCCCGTTATTACACGGACCAAACGGGGAAGATGGAACGGTACAAGGTTTATTAGAACTATTAAACCTGCCATACGTAGGCAATGGAGTACTAGCTTCAGCGGCAGGAATGGATAAGGTTATGATGAAAAATGTATTTGCACAGGCAGGGCTTGCTCAAGTAAACTATGTTGCTTTTATTAAAAGTGAATGGGAGAAAGCAAAAGCAGAGGCGTATAGCAAGGTCGAAACAGAACTTGGCTATCCTTGCTTTGTAAAGCCTGCTAATCTTGGTTCCAGTGTCGGAATCAGCAAATGTACAAATCGTGCGGAATTAGAAACCGCCTTTGCCGAGGCCTTTCAATTTGACCGCAAAGTCATCATTGAAGAAGGCGTCGTTGCTCGTGAAATCGAGGTGGCGGTTCTTGGGAATGATGAGCCTGAATGTTCGGTTGCCGGTGAAATTGTTCCGAAAAAGGATTTCTATGATTATAAAGCGAAATATGAAAGTGGGGATACAGCGCTGATCATCCCTGCTGACATAACAGACGAAGAATCACAACAAATTAAACAAATGGCAATCCAAGCTTTTAAATCTTTAGATTGTTCTGGTTTGGTCCGTGCCGATTTCTTCTTAACAAAAGATGGAAGAGCGCTAATTAATGAGGTAAATACGATGCCTGGCTTCACCCCATTTAGTATGTTCCCGCTCTTGTGGAAGCACACAGGGTTAGAGTATCCGCAACTGATAGAACGATTAGTTAGTCTGGCGAAAGAAAGACATGCGGAGAAACAACAGATAAAGTTTACTTTTTAAAAAACGGAGACACGGCTGAAGTGCCGTGTCCATTTCTATTAGAAAAGCGAAAGCGCCCGTTTAGCAAAGTCCACTAGCCGCTGGGCGCTGTAGCTAGACAGTAAACAAAGTTCAAAGAAATAAATAAAAAGGAGGATATCAATGATAAAACGATCGTTAAAACAAATTGCTGAAATGGTTGCTGCCCAAAATGATATGAGTCCGTTTGCTGAAACGATGATCACGGGTGTTTCTATTGATTCTCGTAAGATTGAAAATGGAAACTTGTTTATTCCTTTTAAAGGAGAGGTTTCTGACGGACATAAATATGTCGAAGAGTCCATCAGTAAAGGAGCGGCTGCTGCCCTTTGGCAAAAGGATGTGCCGAACCCGCCTACCCATTTGCCCATTTTGATTGTCGATAATTGTCTTGTGGCCTTACAGGAATTAGCAAGAAACTACCGAAAACAATTAAACGTAAAAGTGGTTGGTATCACAGGAAGCAATGGGAAAACGACGACAAAGGATATGACTGCCGGCATACTTGCCACGCATTATAAGGTTCAAAAGACAGAAGGAAATTATAATAATCATATTGGTCTTCCATTAACGGTTTTAGGCTTACACGAAGACACTGAAATTGCCGTCCTTGAAATGGGAATGAGCGGCAGGGGTGAGATTGAATTCCTAACGAAGCTTGCCTGCCCAGATGCTGTGGTGATTACCAATATTGGTGAATCACATCTTCTCGACCTTGGTTCAAGAGAAGGTATTGCGGAAGCAAAACTTGAAATCCTCCAAGGGCTAAAAGAAGGTGGACTTGCTGTCCTCCATGGTGATGAACCACTGCTGATGGAACGAATTCAACAACATAAAGGCAATGTACAGGTTAAAACATTCGGCAGAAATGAAACGAATGATCTATATCCAACTGATATTACTCAGTTAGAGAATGGGAATCGTTTCAAAATCAACGCTTCAAAGACTACTTTCGAACTTCCTGTATTAGGAACGCATAATATTTTAAATGCACTTGCCTCGATGTTGATCGCTAACTATTTTTCAATCCCTTTCGAAAAAATGAATGAGGGGTTAGCTGGTATTAAGTTAACGAATATGCGTATGGAGTTAGTAGAAGGGGAACAGGGCGAAAAAATAATTAACGATGCTTATAATGCAAGTCCCACTTCCATGATGGCGGCTATCGAATTAGTTTCCAATCTTAAAGGGTATGATCGAAAAATCCTTGTCTTAGGGGACATGTTAGAGCTTGGTCCACAGCAAGAACAGTATCATCAGCAAATTGGAACTGCTTTAAACCGTGATAAAGTCGATCTTCTGTTCACCTTTGGAAATTTAGGGGGGCACATTGCAAACTCAGCCCGAACTGTTTTGGGAGAAGAAAGAGTATTTGCTTTTACAGAAAAAGCACCACTTATTCAAGAATTAAAGCGGCATGTAAATAAAAACACATTAATCCTTGTCAAAGCATCAAGAGGTATGAAATTAGAGGAAATCGTTACGGCTTTGCAAAAAAAATAAAGGAAAATAAAACTGACGAATTTATGAATGATTTAAGCTTGATAAAAGAAAAATAACTGAGACCCCCCTTGTGTGGAGAAGTTGCCCTTCTTATCGAGTATTGGACAATTTGATGAAGTAATAGGATCGGTTTGAAATTGTAACAAACTTGTCTTTATTGCAAAATACTAGCAACAGTGGTATGATATTCATCAACGTGTCTAAAGAACGATTATTAAAGGGCATACTCCTTGAGGGAGCATGTTTTTTTTTGGTAAAATAAAGATGTTACCTAGTTACGGCATTTTGATGCGTGTCCGCTCAAGCGCCAAAGGGACTGAGCCGTTTCGGTCCTGCCTAAGATGAAGTATAAAAATCCACTGCCATCCATGTGATAAAATTTTAAACTTATTTTATCCTTGATGAACTTTAAACCTACTTGATCAAAGATGAAATATAACCTATACCATTTTTAATTAAGTCAAAATAGGACTTCAACTTGGGCCCTCCAGCGCTTTTCGCCTCTAAGAGCAGGCGCTTCCGCTTTTCTGAGTATTAGGCGAAAATATTCAGCACTTAAAAAATATTTTCACATAGATGAAGGAGAATGAAAACATTGACAAAGTTTGAAGAATTAGGTCTAAGTCAGGCCACGTTACAATCTGTCCTCAAAATGGGTTTTGAGGAGGCAACACCAATTCAGACAGAAACTATTCCATTGGGGCTAAAAGGTATTGATTTGATCGGGCAAGCTCAAACAGGAACAGGTAAAACAGCTGCATTTGGGATTCCATTGATTGAAAAAATCGATATTAGTGCGGATGCAATCCAAGGTATCATTATTGCGCCAACTCGTGAACTTGCGATTCAAGTATCAGAAGAACTATATAAACTAGGTTCAGGCAAAAGAGTTCGCGTACTGCCAATATATGGCGGGCAGGATATTAGCCGCCAGATTCGCTCATTAAAGAAAGCACCACATATCATTGTTGGTACTCCAGGTCGTGTATTAGATCATATCAACAGAAAAACGATGCGCCTCGAAACGGTAAACACAGTGATTCTTGATGAAGCAGATGAAATGTTAAACATGGGATTCATTGAAGATATTGAATCGATTCTTGCTTCAACACCAGCAGAACGTCAAACATTACTTTTCTCTGCAACCATGCCAGGGCCGATTCAAAGAATGGCAGAAAAGTTCATGAAGGATCCGCAAATTATTCGTGTCAAAACGAAAGAAATGACCGTTCCTTCAATTGAACAGTATTACCTTGAAGTAGTGGAAAGAAATAAGTTTGATGTATTAACAAGACTTCTTGATATTCAATCCCCTGAACTAGCGATTGTTTTTGGTCGTACGAAGCGCCGGGTCGATGAATTATCAGAAGCATTAACTTTAAGGGGTTATACTGCAGAAGGAATTCATGGCGATTTAACTCAGGCAAAGCGTATGTCAGTTCTTCGTAAATTTAAAGAAGGAACAATTGACGTGCTTGTTGCAACGGACGTAGCAGCAAGGGGACTTGATATCTCCGGAGTAACTCACGTATACAATTTTGATATCCCTCAAGATCCTGAGAGCTACGTTCACCGTATTGGACGTACAGGTCGTGCTGGTAAAAAGGGTGTAGCTTTAACATTTATTACACCACGTGAAAAATCATATCTTGCTGTCGTGGAAAGAACTACTAGAAGCAAGATGGAAAAAATGAAAGCTCCTACGCTTGATGAAGCTTTAGAAGGTCAACAAAAAGCAGTTGTAGAAAAGATCGTTGCAACGATTGAATCGAACAACTTACATTATTATAAAGCAGCAGCTCAAGAATTGTTGGAAGAAAATGATGCAGCAACTGTTATCGCAGCTGTGTTGAAAATGTTAACAAAAGAACCGGATACAACACCGGTTAAGCTGACAGAAGAACAGCTTCCACAAAGGCGAGAAAGAAAACCCCAAGATCGTGACCGTAGAAGAAGAGATGATTCTAGAGGTTCAGGTTCATACGGTGGGGACCGTAATAGAAAAAAAGCACCAGCAAAGCCACGCAGTGGTGAAAAAAGAACTGGCGGCGGCGGTAAGTCAGCATCAAAGCCAAGAACTTTTAACCACTAAAATACAAAAGCATGGACGATATCGTTCATGCTTTTTTTATTTGACCAAAAGGGGAACAGTAAACATAAACGCATTCTAGTTGGGGTGATTTTATGACGATTGTAAAACTTGGATATGTTGCAATGAGTGTAGAGCTTCAGAATGCTTCCCCCTCACAAACGATGACATTTGCTCAATTTGAAAAAATAAAAGACCGGGACGCAGCGATTCGGAAATTAGAGAGAATCGCTATATCGAACTTAGAAAATTGCTTGCGGTTATTAAAGCACAATGAGGGTAACCAAATTCATTTTTTCAGGCTAAGCTCGCGGGTCATTCCCCTGGCTAATCATGAGGAATTACTGGACTGGGACTACATCAAACCATTGAAAGAACCACTCAAAAAACTAGCCAATTATATAAAAGAGCACCCTTCTAGGATTGACTTTCATCCAGATCATTTTGTGGTGCTTAATTCACCGAATAAGGATATTTTGATTAATTCCTTAAAGACGCTTGCCATGCATGAAAGACTCCTAAAAGGAATGGAAATTGATACGGAACACCGTTGCGTACTTCATGTCGGTGGAGGGTATAACGATAAGGAGAAAGCCCTGGAGTACTTTATTCATAATTGGGCCTATGTTTCCCCTGCGATCCAAAAAATGATTATGCTCGAAAATGATGATACGACATTTACAATAAAGGAGACACTATACCTTTGTGAAAAGTTGGGTTTGCCGATGGTGTTTGATTATCATCATCATCTTGCTAATCATGAAGAGGAAGACTGGACGGCTGATTGGGAGCGGATTGTTGCGACCTGGACACAGTCTCCTCTGCCAATAAAGATACATATATCCAGTCCGCGCTCCGAAAAGGATTTTAGAGCCCATGCGGACACAATTGATCCACAAATGTTTCTTCGGTTTTTAAATCAAGTTAAGGGAACGGTTCCAGAGATCCACTGTATGATTGAAGCGAAGCAAAAAGATGCGGCGCTTTTTCAACTGGTAAAGGATTTGCAAGAGCGTGAAGGAGTTACGTGGATCGACCAGTCCAGTTTTATTATCGAATAAGTAGTAGTGCCGTACTCCCCAACCATGTATACTTAAATTGATTTGGAGATTGTGAAGTAGGGAGAGAGATGCATGGTTGAACCGCAAAATCGACTTTCGGAAAAGGCCTTAAAGGTATGGAGAATCTCTGCGGTAATCAAGGTTGTCATAGAATGGGTGATCACAGCAGTTGTTGTTTTACTATTAGACATTTTCAATGGCCCCTTCTGGATTTCGCTTACCCTTATCATATTAGGAGTTATTTTTACATATTTACATATTTTTCTGTTTCCTACTCTCAGATGGAAATGGTGGAGATATGAAGTTCGTGAGGAAGAAATAGAGCTGCAGGAGGGTTTCTTTATCCGGAGTCGTACCTTAATTCCAATGGTTCGCGTCCAGCATGTAGATACCGTCCAAGGACCTATCCTAAGGAAGTACAAATTAGCCTCAGTGATTGTTCATACGGCGGCCACAGCCCATCAAATTCCTGCTTTGGAAGAAACAGAAGCAGAACAATTAAGGTTCAATATATCGAAACTAGCAAGGGTTGCTGAAGATGATGTCTAAACCAAAACGACTTCATCCCATAGCCATTTTGGGATATATGGGTAAAAGAATAAAAAACTTTATTTTTCCAATTGCTGCTTTTACATTTTCGGTTACTCGCGATAGTGGGCGCCCGTTATTATTCGCCTTGGGTGTATCCTTTATATCGATTATTATTATTTTTATCACCAGTCTCCTCTCGTGGTTACGGTATACATATAATTTGGAACAGGATGAACTCCGGATTAAAGATGGGATTTTCATTCGAAAGAAAAGATACATTCCATATGAACGAATTCAAAGTATCGATCTTTCCGAAGGTATTTTACAACGATTGTTCGGGTTGGTAAAACTCCAAATTGAAACGGCTGGCGGAATGGGAGCAGAAGAAGCGGAAGCCGTCCTTTCTGGGATATCGAAAGAGGAGGCTCTGGTAATCCAGGAATTTACGGCAGCAGCTAAAGGGAACGGGGCAATCGAAGGAAAAGATCTACCTGAGGGTCAATCCGTTTATAAAATTTCCACCGGACAATTATTGATTCTTTCCCTAACCTCAGGCGGTGTTGGGGTGGTCATCTCAGCTGTCCTTGCGTTATTAAGTCAAGTGGATGACCTGATTCCCTTTCGAAGATTAGCCAGCGGAATTGAAAAATGGACGGCCCCTAGTCTGATCCTGCTTATGATCCTTGTGGTTATTGGATTTTTTCTCGCATGGGTAATCGCGCTCATTGGTACTATGCTAAAGTATGCTAATTTTACTGTGATCAAAAAAGACAATGATTTAGTTATTACTCAGGGTCTGTTGGAGAGAAGACAAATAACAATTCCATTGAAGCGGATCCAAGCGATTCGCATCAGTGAAAATATTGTCAGACAACTCCTCGGTTATGCGACCGTATATGCGGAAAGTGCTGGCGGGTCATCGGCCAATCAAGAGGGTTCTAAAGTGACCCTTTTGCCGATCGTCAAGCTAGATCAGATCGCTTCCATCCTTGAACCGGCCATTACAGATTACCTTGTCCCGACCACCTTTACCCCACTACCGAAACGGTCGATGTGGCGCTATATATTCAGGCACTGGTACATTGCTATTCCGATCGTGATTGTGTCCCTAATATTTTTGAAGACTTGGGGCCTTCTTTCCATCATTCTGCTTGGTGCGATGACGCTTGGGGCTGTTTTAAAATATAAGGCAGCTGGTTGGACTCTTGCTGAACAGCAGCTAACGCTAAGATACCGGACGTTAATGTTGATTCGAACGACGGTTATAATGAAGAAAAATAAGATTCAAAGCTTGGAAATAAGAGAAAGTTATTTTCAGCAGAAACAAGAACTAGGAACATTCGAAGCCTTTGTGAAATCGGGCGTCGGTGATGCAGGCGGCACTGTCGTTGATATAGAAAAGGGCGATCTAGCGAAAATTTATGATTGGTATTCTAGCGGCAAAGAAAAAAGGATTTGCAGTGAAAGGTAGTTTCGACTGCAAATCCCTGTTATTTTTGTGCTAGTAATCCAAGAATAGCAATGATAATAATCGACGCCCAAATGATCACTTTCAATGGAGATTGATAGGAGATGCTGCTTTTCTTACTGCTGGCCCAGTTCGCGGTGCCTCGAATCGAATCGGATAAATCTTTTTTATTAAAATAAGGAATCGCCCCCATTAAAAAACCACCAAGTAATCCAAAAAGATGGGCGGTAATATTAATATTCGGCTGTAAGAATGTCATAATGAGACTGACAACACAAAGAGTAAGGATTATTTGCGAGTTTTGCTTAGAAAGCATATGTTTCCGAAACATAATAACCGCCAGGTAATAACCAAACAAACCAAATATCGCTCCACTTGAGCCAACGTGGGTATAGGTGAGCGGCTGGAGCAGCAGTGTGGCGACATTTGCAATAAAACCTGACAGCAGATAGACAAATAAAAATCTGCCGCTTCCAAGCATGCGCTCCAGTGCCGGTCCAAATAACACAAGTGAAAAGCTATTAAACAGCATGTGTGAAAAACCACTATGAATAAGGGTTGGTGTAATCAGCCGCCAATATTCCCCTTCCTTAATATAAAGATTAACTCCAGAAAGATTTTCAAAGAACCAAGAGTTAGGGAAGATGGTTATACTCGTTAAAAGATATAATCCTACATGAATGGTAATAATAATAGAAACAATCGGATAAAGGCGGATAAAATCGCGAAAACTTTCCGTTCTCGTAAACATGATAAAAACCTCCTGAGTTTCACATTAACTATTAATAAACTAATTTCCGTCCTCGTACACTATTACTTATGCTCATTGTATATCAAATAGAAGGAAGATGAACGATGATTAAAGGGATTGGGATCGATATTATTGAACTTTCAAGGATTGAGGACATCCTCAATCGACAAAAGAAGTTTGTGGACCGCGTGTTAACTCCAAATGAGCGGCTAAAATTTGAAGATTTATCGGATGTCAGAAAAGTAGAATTTTTAGCAGGGCGCTTTGCGGCGAAAGAAGCGTATTCAAAAGCGAATGGCACAGGTATTGGAGAAGAGTTATCATTTTTAGATATTGAAATTGAAAATGATAGATCTGGAAAACCCTTTTTTGCAAAGCCAGAGAGGCATGCCCATTTATCTATTTCACATAGTAGAGATTACGCCGTAGCGCATGTAATTATTGAAGAAATTTAGTGCATATAAATTTTTATAATATTAGTTTTGTTAAACTTGTATGTTGATTTAACAATGGGATTTAACATAGCTGTAAAATTAAATAGCTTGGCAACTCCTTATCATATTCCTTTAGGTTGTCTCATATATTCATAGGGAAACAGGAGAGACAAGGTCAGCCATGGTCATTTTGGAAAGCAAACTCCATTGCCTGACCCCTGCCTTTCTCTTCTCTATAATCATATGAAATGAGACAAGAAGGGGTTGAAGGAATGAGGAAAAAGTTATTGCTGCTAATCACGGGGCTCATGGTCATTTTTGTACTAGCGGCCTGCGGTTCTAAATCACAAGGTGATGTGGTAAAAGAGCTAACGGGGAAACTAGATGACTTAAGTGGCTATAAGGTGAATGCAAAAATGACGTTGAAAATGGGATCTGATTCACAAATTTATAAGGTTGAAATTTGGCATAAGGATCCTACCTTTTACCGTGTGAATTTGAAAAATGCTCAAAAAGACCAAAGTCAGATGATATTAAGGAATAACGAAGGGGTATTTGTTCTTACACCTGCTCTAAATAAGAGCTTCCGCTTCCAAAGCGATTGGCCGCAAAACAGCAGCCAGGCCTACTTGTATGAATCGCTGATTAAGGATATTGTTGCCGATAAAAGTGCAAAATTCTCCACCACTAAAGAATATTATGTATTCGAAACGAAGACCCGCTATCAAAACAATACAATGCTGCCATTCCAAGAAATCAAATTGAATAAGAGTGATTTATCACCTGCTATGGTAAAAGTAATGGATCCGGATCGAAATGCCCTTGTAACTGTTGAGTTTTCCAAAGTGAAATTTAATGCTAGCTTTGACAAGGATGATTTCGATATGAAGAAAAACATGACACGTGCGCAGCTTAATTTGCCTGCTATGGCAGATGGCGGCGATGATGCCTTTACCGTTATGTATCCAACTACAGAACTTAAAGGGACAAAATTGATTGAGGAAAAAGAAGTGGCGCTAGAAGATGGCAAGAGGGTTGTCCTCACCTATGATGGCAAAAAATCGTTCACGCTTGTCCAGGAAAAGGTAACAGCAAAAACAGCGTCTGCGAATCCAACTTATATTGAAGGTGATATTGTCGACTTAGGTATGACGATCGGAGCAGTTTCGGAACACTCCCTCTCTTGGTCGCATAATGGTGTGGATTACTTGATTGCATCGAAAAACCTAACGAAGGAAGAAATGATTGAAGTTGCAGCATCTGTCCAAGGTGAAGCAGTAAAATAAATATTGATACTAGCAGGCTCTTTACAGGGCCTGTTTTTATTTGTAAATGAAAGTAAACAGCAGTATGATAATTTTTGTGATAAAATGGAATGATATTTAATTAAAGCTATTAGGAAGTGGAAACATGGAAGAGCAAGGTTTTTTTTATAGAGATACATGGGCGGAAATAGATTTAGATTGTATTCTTGCCAATGTTGCCTCCGTCAAAAAGCATTTGCCTCAAGACGTGAATATGATCGCAGTTGTCAAAGCAAATGCATATGGCCACGGGGATATTCAAGTGGCAGAAACAGCCCTTGAAGCAGGTGCAGCCTATTTAGCTGTTGCTTTTATGGATGAAGCGATAGCCTTAAGAAAGAAAGGAATTACTGCTCCTATTCTTGTCTTGGGTGCTGCACGGCCTGAAGATGTTCAAGTGGCAGCGAAATTTAATATTACCCTTACTGCTTTCCAGAAGGAATGGCTGCAAGAGGCCATAAAACATCTAAAGACAGAGGATCGCATTTCTTTTCATATCAAAGTAGATACAGGGATGGGGAGAATTGGTGTTCGCAGCTTACCAGAGTTAACTGCAATCGAACAAATCATCTCCGAAAATGACCAATTTATATTGGAAGGGATTTATACACACTTTGCTACGGCTGATGAACTGGATGAAACCTATTTTCGTCAGCAATTAGCGTTATTTGACAGTATGGCAAATGGGCTAAAAGAACAACCGAAGTATATCCACTCAAGCAATAGTGCTGCTGCACTAAGATATCCTAGCGCTTATTTTAATGCCGTTCGGATTGGCATTGCAATGTATGGCCTGACACCTTCACTTGAAATGGAAAGTGAAATTCCTTTTCCGCTCCGGGAAGCATTTTCACTCAGGTCACGACTTGTCCATGTAAAGAAGTTGCAAAAGGGCGAAAAAGTGAGCTATGGGGCAACGTATGAAACCGGTGAAGAAGAGTGGATTGGGACCATTCCGATTGGTTATGCAGACGGCTGGATTCGCAAACTGCAAGGTCAAGAGGTGCTTGTTAAGGGGACGAGGTCGCCGATTGTCGGTCGAATCTGTATGGATCAATGTATGATTCGTCTCCCATATCATGTTCCAATTGGGACCACCGTAACATTAATCGGCGGGGACGAGGATCAGTTTATTTCCGTTAATGAAATCGCCCAAAAGCTTGACACAATTAATTATGAAGTTCCATGTATCATTGCAAATCGAGTTCCGCGCCTTTATAAAAAGGGTGGGAAAATTGTCGATTTAAAAAATTACCTTCTTGAAGATTAATGGGCTAAATGAAGATTTCCAGTCATATTTATGATATTGCGGTAATTTGTGCATAAAAGAGTGTTTTATTGGCTTATAATACAGTAGTATTATAAATAGTCTATGCAATAAGTTTGATAAGTGTTATTATTGTATATGGTACAGATAGATAAGTGAAACTCACTGTATGAAACAAACTCTGGGTCGATTCATGTAGTGTGTTAAATTTATGCGTCAGAAGGAATTCAGGTTAGATAAAAATGGTGTGTAGTGATGGTGGAGGTGTATGTTTGTGGCTGAGTCAGGCGCAACTACGGAAATCTTAGTGAAGTTACCGCAACATCTTTTAACGGAATTAGATGGTTTTGTTAAACAAGAAAATGTAAACCGCAGCGAGTTTATCTACCAAGCAACAAAAATGTATTTACGCGAACGAAAAAAGAGACAAATTCGCGAGTCGATGAGACGTGGATACATGGAAATGGCAAAGATAAATCTTAGAATTGCATCAGAAGCATTTTTAGCAGAATATGAGGCAGAACACACAGTTGAACGTCTTGTAAGCGGAGGATAATCCTTTGATAGTCAAACGTGGTGACGTTTATTTCGCGGACCTATCCCCAGTTGTTGGTTCTGAACAAGGCGGCGTCCGACCTGTACTTGTCATCCAAAACGACATCGGGAATCGGTTTAGTCCCACAGTGATTGTTGCAGCGATTACAGCTCAAATTCAAAAAGCCAAGCTTCCTACTCATGTAGAAATTGATGCGAAGCGCTACGGATTTGAACGAGACTCGGTCATTCTGTTAGAGCAAATTCGTACAATTGATAAGCAGCGGTTAACCGATAAAATCACCCATCTCGATGACGAAATGATGGAAAAAGTGTATGAAGCCTTGCAGGTTAGCCTGGGTCTCATCGAATTTTAATTTAAAGCACGCTCTTTTTAGGAAGAGCGTTTTTTCATACATATCCTGACCTCATTTTCTACTTCTGCTTAGGCGAGCTCATATGCTCGCCTATTTTTTTTGAATAAATTGCAGAAGGCACTTTAATGAAACGGTCTAATGATTCTGATACAATAGAATGAAAAGGAATGGAGGATTGTTTTGTGAATGATACAATCGTAAAAGATGATCAATTGTTAAAGAAAATTGCTGCTGAACTGACAATTTCTTATAAACAAGTAAAGAGTGTGATTTCTTTATTAGATGAAGGCAATACAGTTCCTTTTATTGCTCGATATCGTAAAGAAATGACAGGAGCGCTTGATGAAGTACAGATTCGCAATATTTTAGAACGCTGGCAGTATATCCAAAACCTTGAGCATAGAAAAGAAGAGGTTATTCGAATCATTGCTGAACAAGGGAAATTAACAGATGAACTTAACCAGGCGATTACCAAAGCCGAAAAGCTTCAAGAGGTTGAAGACTTATACAGGCCATATAAACAAAAAAGACGGACAAAAGCGACGATTGCAAAAGAAAAGGGCTTGGAACCTTTAGCAGAGTGGCTTCTGACTTTTACAAAAGAAAGTGTGGAGGAAAAAGCAAAACAATTTTTATCAGAAGAAAAAGAAGTCCTTACGGTTGAGGATGCGATTGCAGGCGCGAAAGACATTATTGCGGAATGGGTTTCTGATGATGCTGAAAGCCGTAAATGGATTCGTAAAGAAACGTTTAAATCCGGTGCAGTTGTATCGGTGGTTAAAGAAGCGGAAAAAGACGAGAAAAACGTCTACGAAATGTACTATGAATATGAAGAACCTGTAAATAAAATTGTTCCGCATCGAATTCTCGCTTTAAATCGCGGTGAAAAAGAGGACATTTTAAGAGTTTCGATTAAAATGAATGCCGATTTAATCCTGTCATATTTGTCGAGAAAATGGATCCGTGTCCAGCACTCACCATCAGCACCCATTGTGCTAGAAGCGATGGAGGATAGCTACAAAAGATTAATTCAGCCCTCCATTGAGCGGGAAATCCGCAGTGAATTAACGGATAAGGGTGAAGAGCAAGCCATACATATATTCTCTGAAAACCTTCGTAACTTACTTTTACAGCCACCGTTGAAAGGCAAAGTCGTCATCGGTGTCGACCCTGCCTACAGGACAGGCTGTAAATTAGCAGTAGTAGATGAAACAGGTAAGGTGCTGAAGATAGATGTGATCTATCCCCACCCACCGGTTAACAAAGCCAAAGAAGCGCGCGAAAAGTTTATTCACATCCTCCGCGAGTACAAAGTTGAAATGGCAGCCATCGGAAATGGCACAGCCTCAAGAGAAACAGAACAGTTTGTGGCTGATATCTTAAAAGAAATGGATGAGGAGATTTTCTATTTAATTGTTAATGAAGCCGGTGCCAGTGTATATTCTGCATCTGAACTTGCTAGAGAAGAGTTTCCAAATCTGCAGGTAGAAGAAAGAAGTGCAGCCTCCATTGCCCGCCGCTTGCAGGATCCATTAGCGGAATTGGTGAAAATTGACCCAAAATCGGTTGGTGTCGGTCAATACCAGCATGATGTTTCCCAGAAACGTCTGTCAGAATCGTTGCATTTTGTGGTCGAAACAGCCGTTAACAGGGTCGGTGTAAATGTGAATACTGCTTCTCCATCACTTTTACAGTATGTAGCGGGGCTTAACAAGACTGCTGCAAATAATATTGTCAAAAAGCGTGAAGAGGAAGGGAAATTTACGAGCAGGGTTCAATTAAAGAAAGTACCTCGTCTTGGTGCAAAAACCTATGAGCAGGCGATTGGGTTCTTGCGCGTATTAGATGGCAAGCAGCCGCTTGACCGAACAGGGATTCATCCGGAAAATTACGACGAAGTGAAGAAATTATTAGCGAGTCTAGGATTTACAACTGATGACCTTGGTTCGGATGAGTTAATAACTGCTCTTAATGGGATTGATTTAAAAGCTGTTTCAGAAGAACTTGCTATCGGGGAATTAACCCTAAAGGATATTATTGATGCTTTGGTAAGGCCGGAACGAGATCCGCGCGATGATTTACCACGCCCTCTTTTGAAAAAAGATGTCCTTAAGTTAGAAGATCTACAAGCAGGTATGGAGCTGCAAGGTACGGTTCGGAATGTTGTGGACTTCGGTGCATTTGTTGATATCGGCGTTAAGCAGGACGGGCTTGTGCATATTTCCAAACTAAGCAATAGATTTGTAAAACATCCATTGGACATTGTGTCAGTAGGGGATGTAGTCACTGTATGGGTGGATTCCGTTGATATGAAAAAAGGCCGGGTTGCGTTAACAATGCTGGCGCCTTCGAACTAGTTGGAAGTAACGGGTTCCTGTAATAACATTATCAGCATTATAGAAGACCATTTCGCAAAGCGAGTGGGTCTTCTTTTTTATTTTTGTCCCAATCAACTAACTCTTAGAAATAATTATTAGATGTGAAGGGAAAGGGTCTCATAAATGTTCATGAGGAGAGAAATAGGAAGGAAAAGGTGTAAATTGTCCCCATGAGATGTTCATGAGGACAGAAATAGGAATGAAAAGGTGTAAATTGTCCTCATGAGGCGTTCATGAGGACAAAAATAGGAAGAGAATGGTGTAAATTGTCCTCATGAGGCGTTCATGAGGACAAAAATAGGAAGAGAAGTGCATAAATTGTCCTCATGAACTTAAGAGAAGTGTTTTTTTCTGTAAAAGAACCAGCACTGGTTTAGCATCTTGATCTGATAGCGATCCTTCTCATAGAAAGCTCTTTTCATTTGGTTTTGCAACCAAGTTGGCATAATAAAACCTCCCGAAAAGTACATCATTATTAAAGGTATATACAATATATGCTATAATAGGTTGTCATGTTCGCGAAGAAAGTGAGGGTCCCGAAATGGAACAACAAGAACTTCAATCATTAGTTGAAAAGATATCTGTTGAATCATTTGGGAAGCAGTTTCGACACATAGCGTCTTTCAATCCAAGACTAAGGTCAACAGGCGGCAGATACCTTCTTGGCACACATAATATTGAAATAAATAAAAAATATTACGAGCAGCTAGGTGTAAAAGAATTAGTGGGGATTATTAAACATGAGCTATGCCATTATCATCTTCACCTTGAAGGGAAGGGGTATCAGCATAGAGACCAAGAGTTTAAGCAATTATTAAAAAAAGTAGGAGCACCGCGATTTTGTGCACAATTACCCGATAGACCAGTAAAGCGAACATCCAAAAAAATTCTTCTATATCAATGCACGAAATGTCAGCTATCTTACAGGCGAAAAAGAAGCATTGATACAAGTAGATATGTTTGTGGAAAATGTAGGGGAAAGTTGACGAAAATAAAAGAAATAATTTTAAATGACGTAAGAATTTGGAAAAAATCTTTATCTAAAAACTATATTGACTTTCTATTATAACGTCATTATAATGTAAAGAGTCGATAAGGTGATTGCCTAATTGATTTAAGGTTTTTAATAGTATTATTCCGCAGTAGCTCAGTGGTAGAGCTATCGGCTGTTAACCGATCGGTCGTAGGTTCGAGTCCTACCTGCGGAGCCATATGGGGAAGTACTCAAGAGGCTGAAGAGGCGCCCCTGCTAAGGGTGTAGGTCGGGTGACCGGCGCGAGGGTTCAAATCCCTCCTTCTCCGCCATATAATTTTTCGGCCCCTTGGTCAAGCGGTTAAGACACCTCCCTTTCACGGAGGTAACACGGGTTCGAGTCCCGTAGGGGTCATCTGGGACGGGGAGTGACATTGATTCATTTCCTGTTTCTTAATCTTTATAAACATCAATATTGGGCTATAGCCAAGCGGTAAGGCATCGCACTTTGACTGCGACATGCGTTGGTTCAAATCCAGCTAGCCCAGCCATTTTTTTATAAATCAATATTAAATGCGGGTGTGGCGGAATTGGCAGACGCACCAGACTTAGGATCTGGCGCCGCAAGGCGTGGGGGTTCGACTCCCTTCACCCGCACCAAATGTTTTACTTGAATTAATTTGGTTAGTATGTTATGATTGTTTTTTGTCGCTAATTATCGTGCGGTCGTGGCGGAATGGCAGACGCGCTAGGTTGAGGGCCTAGTGGGGGCAACCCCGTGGAGGTTCAAGTCCTCTCGGCCGCACCAAATAAATTGTTGACAAACAATACCGAGTCTGGTATACTTTAAAAGTTGACTTCAATACATGCGCCCTTAGCTCAGCTGGATAGAGTGTTTGACTACGAATCAAAAGGTCGGGAGTTCGAATCTCTCAGGGCGCATTTTTACGGGAAGTAGCTCAGCTTGGTAGAGCACTTGGTTTGGGACCAAGGGGTCGCAGGTTCGAATCCTGTCTTCCCGACCAGTTGAATATATTTTATGCGGGTGTAGTTTAGTGGTAAAACCTCAGCCTTCCAAGCTGATGATGAGAGTTCGATTCTCTTCACCCGCTCCAAATTACCTTTAATAATTGTTCTTTGAAAACTAAACAAACAAAATCGTGCAAACAAACAAAAATTTTAGTTTCAATTAAGAAACTAAGCCAACGTAACAAAATGAGCTAATCAACTTTCTTGGAGAGTTTGATCCTGGCTCAGGACGAACGCTGGCGGCGTGCCTAATACATGCAAGTCGAGCGAATCAATAGGAGCTTGCTCCTGTTGATTAGCGGCGGACGGGTGAGTAACACG
>NZ_JAGGQR010000024.1:0-61437 GCF_018613205.1 Bacillus sp. ISL-46 | reverse complement strand
CTCTAACGGGTACAGTTTAAGGGATCAACGTAGATGCGTTGGTCCTTTTTTACTACCTATCTTGTTGAACTACCATGAAAATAAACTTCTGTAATTCAGGAAAAAAGGCAATACTGAAGAAGACGCAGCTCATTCATTTTTAAAAAAGGGGAGAGCGCCTAATTCATGATCTTTGTAATCGAGTTGAATAGATTAAGATGCTTCTGGTTCTTGTAAAGTAACTGTGTATCCTAAACTTTCAAGTCTTCGTAGTGAATGCCGAACAATGGATTGCTGTCTCTGTTTATCAAAGTAGTCTTCGCCTAAGTCTACATACATTTCTTTCCGTGTTAAGAGATAATAAGAGATACGTAACATGGCATGTGCGACCACTATTCCGGCTCGCTTTTTGCCTTTTCGTGATGCTGTTCGTCGATACAGTGCTCCGAGATAGTTCTTCGAACCTTTTACTGAATGAGCTGCTTCAGTTAATGCTGATCTCAAATACTTATTTCCTTTTTTGGTTTTAGCTGATTTTCTTTTTCCGGCACTCTCGTTTTGTCCAGGAACCAATTTTGTTCTTCAGATTTTATCCTAGCTAGCTGAAGAAGAAAGGGAACGTATCAAAAACGGCAACGCGAAGGAATTGTGGAAGCTTAAAAAGCTGGTAAACATTTAGGGCGACCTACTGCTACTTTTACAGATCGATTTATAGAGACATACCAACAATTTAAAGCTGGCAACATAACAGCTGTTAAAGCTATTGAACTTTCCAATATAGGGAAAAGTACATTCTATAGATTGTTAAAAAAATATGAAGAGGGCAAATAGCAGACTTAATCCATGATAAGAAAGAAGTTTATTTCAGGTCAAAATTGAGGTTAACAAAGTTACTTTATGCAGAAGAGTATATTAACCATGTTTATTCTACTGTAAATACATGATCGAAAAACAAACTGTTGTTCTGATTGTAAAATATCCATAAAAAACGCCATTCTTTCCAATGATTCTATGAAAAGGATGGTGTTTTTCCCGTATGAGTTCCATTATTTTTTAGTTTAATACTATAAATTCACCCTATAACGTAAACGTTTATGTAAAAGAGCAAACAAACCCTTAATTTGCAAGGTTTAGCATGTAGCCAACAGTAAACGTTTACGTAAAGGGACGATAAATACGGAATTTTCCGTAAGTATCTTTTAAAGGGATTTCACAGTCCCTCTTTCAATAATTCGGTCAAAAATGGTGTAATTTATCTCTCTTTAATAATAATATAGAACACCTTATCGATCAGTAGGAAATCGGTGGTGAGATATTTGTAATATAAGACACCATCCTGGTGATGGAAACGGTTTCCCGAAAGGGGCTTTAGAATCATAATAGGCTTATAAGTAGATAAGGGGGAAGCAAATGAAGAAATCAAACAGTTTAATTTATTACTATAGTTTTTATATCCTTTTGTAAGCGGTACATTTCCACTTCAAGTTGATTACCGTCAATTTATTCTGTTAGATCTGAAGTTAGTAATCTCGTTAAATGATTTGAAAAAAATGGATTTGGAGGAAACAATCATGAAGAAAATTATTTCAATTGCCGCTGTAACCATGATATCATTCGGAATTTTGGCAGGTTGTTCAGTAGGCTCAAACTCCTCGGAAGATTCACAAACAAAAACCGTGGCAAATAAAGAGGAACTAAAACCTTTCGGTAAATATAAGGAAACTGTTACTTATACCGTTGGAAAGGCTACTCCAGGTATTGCCAAATTACCTCCTGGGCAAACGTATGAAGACAATGCTTATACAAGTTACTTAAAGGAAACGCTTAATATTCAAAGTAAAAATAAGTTTGAAGCTCAAGATGGAGATGCGTACAAGCAGAAGGTTTCAATGGCAGTTGCGTCAGGAGATATACCTGATATTATGGCTGTTGATGCGACAACATTACGTCAATTGGTCGACAATGACTTGGTTGCAAATTTATCAGATGTTTATAAATCAAGTGCATCTGATTATGTTAAAAAAATGTATGATTCCTACGATGGTCGTGCATTAGAAGCAGCGACAATTGATGGGAAATTAATGGCATTACCTTCTACTTCTAATGCTAATATTCCAACTATGCTTTGGTTACGTAAAGATTGGTTGGATAAGCTTGGTTTAGAAGGACCTAAGACTGTTGATGATATGGAAAAAGTTATAACAGAATTTATTCAAAAAGATCCGGGTGGAAACGGTAAAGGAAAAACGGTTGGTTTAGCATTATCTCCTAGTATTGGAGGGATGTATGGATCTTTGTTCCAAGCTGATAATATCCTTCAAACCTATAATTCTTTCCCTCGTCAATGGATTGAACAAGATGGCAAGGTAGTGTATGGATCTATTACCGATGAAACCAAACAAGGATTAGGTAAACTAGCAGATTGGTACAAAAAAGGTCTGATTGATCCACAGTTAGCTGTCCGTAAAAGCATTGAAGATTTAATTATTGGTGGTCAAACTGGTGCATACTTTGGTCCTTGGTGGACACCAGACTATCCATTGAACTCTGCAAAACAGAAGAATCCTTTGGCAGATTGGGCACCCTACATTATCTCTAAAGATGGTAGCGGTACAATCACAGCTTATACACAAAATCCTGCCTCTGAATTCTATGTGGTAAGAAAAGGTTTTAAACATCCAGAAGTTCTACCAAAATTAGTTAATGCATTAGATGATAAGTTACGCCAAGAAGATAGAAATTATCAGCCTGTCGTAGATTTTATTAAATTTGGCGGTGACCGTGGGGCACCAGTAAATATCATGGTTAACTTTAATGATGCAACCGCACAAATGTATCAAAATATTAATGCAGCAATTGAAGGTAAGAAACAACCAAATACCTTATCGCTTGATGATCAATCATCTTATCAAAAGATCACAGGTTATTTAAAAGAACCCGCGAAATCAGATGCAAACCAATGGAGTGCCTATAAATCTAGAATGGTAGCTGGAAAGTTAATGTCTGAAACTAAGATTAATGAAGTAGATCCTGTTTTCTTTGGTCAGACCAAGAGTATGAAATTGAAATGGGCAAACTTAACGAAATTAGAGGATGAAGCATTCTTGAAGATTGTGACTGGAGAAAAGGACTTAGATTATTTCGACAAGTTTGTTGAAAACTGGAAGAAAACAGGTGGCAGTGATATTACAAAAGAAGTATCTGATGCCATTAAAGAAAAATAAAACCAAATGGGTACAAATGTAAAATTTGTACCCATTTATACAATTTATACTTGAAAGAAGGTAGCATGCGAAATGAAAAAACGTGGAGGGCAACTGGAGTATCATCTCTTGATGGCACCGGGCATGATTTTTTTAATTATTTTCAGTTTTATACCAATGTTTGGGATTATCATGGCGTTTGAAGATTATGTCCCTGCTAAAGGTATTTTAGGATCAGACTGGGTCGGTTTGGAAAACTTTAAATACATGCTGGAAATTCCGGATAGTATGAAGATATTAAGGAATACCGTTGTGATTGCGGTTGGTAAGATTGTTCTAGGAACGCTGGTACCTATTATTTTTGCTCTATTGCTAAACGAAATTAGATTAAAATGGGCGAAAAAATCCATCCAAACCATTGTTTATTTACCTAACTTCTTATCTTGGGCGATCTTGGCTGCAGTATTCATTAACATCTTTGACTACCATGGACCAGTGAATAACTTTTTACAGGCACTAGGACATGACCCGATTTTGTTTCTAGGAAGCAATGAGTGGTTTAGAAGTATCATTATATCAACTGATGTGTGGAAAGGCTTTGGTTATGGCGCGATTGTTTATTTAGCCGCATTAACAGGGATTGACCCTGGTCTTTATGAGGCATCTTCAATTGATGGTGCTAATCGCTATAAGCAATTACTGCATGTCACTTTACCAGGAATTTTGCCAACTATTATGCTGATTACAGCACTGAATTTGGGGAATATTCTAAACGCTGGTTTTGACCAAATCTTTGCCTTATATAATCCTATTGTGTATGAAACCGGGGATGTTATTGACACTTATGTGTATCGTGTAGGTCTGTTAGGACAACAATACAGTTTTGCAACGGCAATTGGCTTATTGAAATCAATCGTAAGTTGCGTATTAATTTTATCAGCTAACCAATTGTCCAAGAAACTTGCAAACATGCGGATCTTTTAAAAGGGGAGAAAGAGTCAATGAAATCAAAAACAGTTGGCAGTCAATTTGCCGTTGTATGGGGGAAACAGTCGATAAAATCCAAACGTTCTAAACCCTTTGGAAGTCGGATTGCCGATTTATTTATTTGGGCAATCCTATTGCTGATGACGGCCCTATGTGTATTACCATTACTTAATATGGTATCTATTTCTTTTAGTGACAGAGTTGCGGCTCAAGCAAATGAGGTTGGCTTGTTGCCAGTAAATTTCAATGTAAGTGCTTATCAGGTCTTACTTGGAGATGCACAATTTTGGCGTTCCTTTATGATTTCTGTGGAAAGAGTTGTTTTAGGGACTTCTTTGAACATGTTGTTAACGATTTTAATGGCCTATCCGTTGTCTAAAAATAAACGGGAATTTGGTGCACGCAATATTTATATGAATCTTTTGATTTTCGCGATGCTCTTTTCCGGTGGGATGATTCCAACGTTCCTAGTTGTAAAGAACTTAGGTTTGATTGATTCTATTTGGTCACTTATTTTACCGGGGGCAGTGCCAATTTTTAACGTTATTTTATTAATGAACTTTTTCAAGAGTATTCCAGGTTCGTTGGAAGAAGCCGCTATTATGGATGGTGCGACAAAATTAAAAGTTTTGTTTAAAGTTTACTTGCCCATTTCACTGCCGGCTTTGGCAACTATTTCACTTTTTTCTATTGTAGGGCATTGGAATGATTATTTTAGTGGTTTGCTTTACATTAACAAAGCTGCTAACTATCCGCTGCAAACGTATATTCAACAATTGAACATTGATGTTACTAAAATTACGGATGTGTCGCAATTAAAAGCTGTTGCGGCCATTTCAAACCAAACACTGAATGCAGCTAAGATTGTGGTCTCTACGATACCAGTGTTATTAATCTATCCGTTTTTGCAAAAATATTTTACAAGTGGGTTAGTGATCGGTTCTGTTAAAGAATAGGTATAATATCCTATTTGTGTTTAGGAGGATACAAAATGAACTTGTTTAAATACAGTGATCAGTTGATGAAGGGGCTCTATATGATTCTAAAACTGACGGGTATTTGGTGGCTATTTAATCTTCCATATGTTTTTTTAGGGGTGACTCTTTTGGGGGCACCCGATGTAACCAGTGTACACACGATGGTCATCGTCGGTATAGTTCTGTTACCCTTTGTTGCAGTACCGACAACGGTAGCTACCTTGGCTTTGGCAAGAAGATATGTGAAGGGTGAAGACGGGTTTCCATTCCTTAAAATATTCTGGAATTATTACAAAAGAGAGTATGTTAAAAGTATGGTTTTAGGCTGTCTTAATGCCACTGCGTTGATCGTTTTTTATCTATCACTAAGGTATTATTCAGGGCTGTCCTCACTATTGGCAATTGTCTTTTACGTATTAGTCATTGTGACACCATTTTTCTTTTTATTTGTATACAGTTTCCTTGTTGATCAGGAACTGCCTTTGAAGGCGTATCTGACTAATGCCATGTATCTATTGTTCCTGCATCCTTTGAATACAGTTCTGATGATTCTTGATGCAGTAGTCGCAGCTTATATCATGTGGATGATGTTTCCTCCTTTACTACTCTTTATTCTACCAGGATTAGTAGCTCTGATTGTTACTTATTTTTATCAAAAGAGTATGGGGAATGAAATCAGAAAAAGGCGATCAGTTCATATTCTTAATGCCAATTCATTAAAAGGAAGCTGAAAAAAGCGTTTTGTCCATTCTGACCATGGAAACAAAACAGTAAAGGCAAATCCGTGAAAGTATAAAATAACTTGAACCATTCCAGGTGAATAGGTAACATGAAATACAGATGTATGACGTAAAGAAGGGGATTTCACTGATGAAGAAGATGCAGGTAAACAAGTTTTCAACAAAGGTCATCATAGCCATATTCATTAGTATATTGATTCCTAGTTCGTTCATCAGTGTGTTCTATTTTATTTCTTCATCTAACATTGTGAAAGAGAATGTAAGAGAATCTTCACTTCAAACAGCTAAACAGGCTGCTGACTCCCTATCTTTCGTTTTATCAGTAGGAAGTGATATGTCGGATCTTCTATACAGTAATAAGCAGCTTCAGAATATTGTCAAAATGGATGAGGATCCCGTGCTCTCTTCGATAGATAAAGAGCAGAATGGTGCCGAATTGACTTCATTTTTAAACTCACAAATTTATTC
The DNA here is from genome assembly GCF_018613205.1 of Bacillus sp. ISL-46. Classification (NCBI taxonomy): domain Bacteria; kingdom Bacillati; phylum Bacillota; class Bacilli; order Caryophanales; family Bacillaceae; genus Bacillus; species Bacillus sp. ISL-46. The sequence continues at coordinate 55,083 of NZ_JAGGQR010000024.1, read as the reverse complement.
GAGTTCCTTTGTCAGAATCCTCTATATTTTAAAGGATGAAGGAACAAGCTGGGGAAGCGGTTCCTTTTCTTATGTCAAATTGGGCAGATATCGACTCCATGATTTCAACTGGATCCAGGAATCGATAAAGAAAGACGGCGATCTGGTTTGGCAGGGGCTTCAATATGATCTTTTTAGCGGGGCCGGTGAGAATACCGAACTTGTTCTGCCTGTCACTAGGGAAATGAAAGACCTTGATACTATGGAAAATATCGCTTTTATTCAGGTGAATTTGGATGGAAGGTCCATTTTGAATAAAATCGAACAGTTGAAGCTAGGCAAAACGGGACATTTTTTCGTTGTAGATGATCAGGGGCGAATCATGATTGATTCCAATATGGATAAAATCAACAAGCAGATTGAAAATCCCGATTTACACAAGCACATCCGAAATAATAAGGTTGATGAATTTGAATATAAAGAGAATGGGGATTTCTTTTATGGAGTGAAACAACCGCTTTCAAATGGCTGGAACATTGTGGGTATTGTTCCGATTGACGAAATCACTGGTGAACTGGCAAAGGTACAGCGAATTACGATTCTCTCCTCCATCTTGTTTACTCTGTTTGCTGTTGTATTTGGTTTGTTCGCAGCCAATAAAGTGACAAAGCCGATTCTGACTCTGACGGAGCATATGAGGCAGGTTGGGAATGGGAATTTTAAAGTCCGAACCCATATTAAATCAAATGATGAAATTGGTTTGATGAGTGACACCTTTAATCAAATGACGAAACAAGTTGACCAGTTGATGGAACAGGTAAAAGAGGAACAAAGCCTTAAGACAGAAGCGGAACTTCGGGCGATTAAACATCGAATCAATCCTCATTTTCTGTTTAATACATTAAGTACGATTCGCTGGCTTGTAAAATTCAAGCAAACAGAAAAGGCAAATACAGCTTTATCTGCTTTAAGCCAGTTACTTGAAGTAAGCATGGGGAAAAGTGGTACCTTTGTAACGCTTCAGCAAGAGTTAGAAATCATTGAAAGATTCCTTGTTATATTACAAATTCGGTACGAGCAGTCCTTCCACCTGAAACTGGATATGGAAGCTGAGACAGAAGGGTTTATAATTCCAAGAATGCTTATTCAGCCTATAGTTGAAAATGCAGTTTTTCATGGCTTAGTCCCTACAGGAAAATCAGGGGTGATATCCATGAAAGCTTATTCCATTGGCAAGGGTGTAAAAATCGAAATCCAGGATAATGGAGTCGGGATCACCAAAGAAAGATTAGACCAAATCTTGCCATCGGAAGAATCCAAAAATTCTTTCATAGGAATCGGGTTAAATCATGTGTATGATTCGGTACGGCTTTATTTTTCGCTTGCATCAAGCGTGGATATTAAAAGCGGAGATCACGGAACGCTGGTTACATTAGAATTATTCCCGAAGGATGGAGGTGAAAATAATGTATAACGTAATGATTGTAGATGATGAACCAGTCATTCGGTTTGGTTTAAAGGCTTCTGTTGATTGGGCCGTGGAGGGCCTCCATTATCTGGGGGATTATCCGAATGGAGAGGAAGCCCTCAAAGCGGCTGAGGGTCGACTAGTTGATTTGTTAATCACGGATATCAAAATGCCTGTCATGGATGGCATCACTTTAATGAAGAAAATGCTTCAGCGGTTGCCTAATTTAAAAGTAATTTTAGTCAGTAGTTATACCGATTTTGACTATGTTCGGGAAGGTTTAAAGCTTGGCGCCGTGGATTATGTTTTAAAACCAACATTGGAACCTGAAGAATTTGTGAAACTTATCCAAAAAACTGTGGAAATGATAAAAAAAGAGCGGCTAGTTGAAGAGAAACTACAGTTGGCCAATCAGACCACTTTTTTAAGTGAACGTAAAAAACTAGAACAAGCCATCAAAAAAGTCATTCTTGAGGATTCTAATCTTAATGAGCTTCATCAGAAATTCGGGTGGCTGCAAGAGCCCTTCCTTATGTTAACAATGAGCCTAAATCATGTGGATAAGCTGGAGGAACAGCATGGCTTTTTATTTAAGACAATGCTTTTGGAAGACGTCCAAAATTATTTCTACAAGAATATAGACGAAGGAATATGTTTTCCAGTTAATGAGAACCAAATGCTTTTCTTACTATACACGTCATTAGATCCGTATGCTAACATAGAAAAATTGAAAAAGGAAATTGAGCTCGAAACAAGCTCCAGCTTTACTGTTGGTTTTGAGGTAATTCGAGATCTATCTTTTGTAAAGCAAGGATTTAAAAGAAGTGGCTCAGCACGCGAACGAAGATTTTTTAATCCAGGTGCATCCATTTTCCGATATGAGCAGTTTCCTGAGGGAAAATTGCCTCCTTTAGATACGGCTTCGCTTCACCAGATTTTATTGCCCTATGATAAACAAAGTCTTGCAGATTTCCTCTGTAGAAGATTTCAAGAATGGGAATCGGTGGTTATTTCCCCAGTCGACATTAAAAACGATGCGTGTGAGATTATTAGATATTTATTTATAAAGCAATTGAATGCTGATGAATTAATGGAAAAATACGAGCAGTTAAAAAAGATTGAAACGCTCGATGAATTAAAAAAGACCTTGTTGTTGCAAATAAGAGAGTATTCAGAGTTAATTCAATATAGTAAGCAACACCCACAAGGTGAAAATGTGATCATGAAAAAAGCACTGGAGTTTATTCATGATCATTATACGGAAGAACTGACATTGCAACTCGTTTCAAGTCATGTCCATATCAGCCGTAATTATTTTAGTGTCTTGTTTAAAAGGCTTGTCGGTCAGAATTTTATCGACTATGTCATGGATTTACGTGTCCGGAAGGCAAAAGAATTATTGGAAAATACTTCATTAAAGGTGTATGAAGTGGCGGAACAATCTGGGTTTAAGGATGTAAAGTATTTTAGCAAGCTTTTTAAGAAATTAATGGGCTCTTCTCCCATTGATTTCCGGACGAAGAATCAGAGTCCATAATAATGTTGCAGCTATGAACATACCTGTTGTGGAAGGGGGATGATGGCTTTGAACAGATGGCTTTTGGCTATTGTCTTAGCAGGATTGGTTTTAATCTCAGGATGTAATAATCAATCGATTATAGATGGCGATCATTCTCTTCAGAAACCTGATAACAAAAAAGAAGAGATTATTGTCTGGCATACCTATAGTGAAGAAGAAACCGCAGTTTTTGAAAACGAGGTCATTCCCCTATTTGAAAAACAACATCCTAATCTTGATGTAAAGCCTGTCCGCCAGCCCTATGGTGAACAGTTGAAGTGGACTCTTCTTGCTAGAGCTTCTGCCAAGAAGCCACCTGATGTCGTACGGATGGATATTTCCTGGGTTCCATTTTTCGCTAAAATGGGACAAATCTCTTCTGTTAGTGATTTCAAGGATTTTCACTTTGTAAAGGAAGGTTTACTGGAAACTCCGTTAAAATCGAATCTTTTTAACGGAAAATATTATGGCCTTCCTCTTAATACCAATACGAAGGCTGCCATTTACAATCGCGAGTTGCTGAAGGACGCTGGATACACCAGGCCTCCAGGAAATATGGATGAACTACTGGATTTAATCGTTAATCACCATTACCAACTAGGCCTGACTGGATATACAACATGGGAAAGTCTGCCGTACTTTTATGGGTTCGGCGGGACACTATTAAGTCCTGATCATACAAAGGCAGATGGATTTTTAAACAGCCCAAAAAGTATTCAAGCGGTTGAGAAATTACAGATCCTCTATAACTCCTCGGGAAAAACGGATACGTGGCAGGGAGTCGTTGATGGAAAGTATTTTATGATTGATGAAGGCCCTTGGTTCTATAGTGTCCAAACTCCTCAAAAGCTGGAAGAAATTACCGAGAATACTATCTCTGCTCCGTTTCCCGTTACAAATGGAAAAGGGTCTGTGCTTGGCGGGGAAAACCTTGTTATCATGAAAGGGGCTAGGAATCTAGAAGCGAGTTGGACGTTTATTAAATGGATGGCTAGTCCGGAACCACAAAAGCTTCTAATGAAAACCGGCTTAATGCCTACGGTAAAAGGAATCAAAATAAAAGAGTCGACTATGGAATCAGGCTACTTAAGCAGTTATATTGAAGGTCTTGAGAATTCCTTTTCACTACCGCCTGTGGTTAATTGGGCCGAGATTGAAGAAATTTATATAAAATATTTAAGAATGATAATCCTAGAACAAATCGGTGTAAAAGAAGGATTGTCGCTTGCAGCAAAGGAAATTGATAGCTTACTTTTGAAAGAGAAAGGAAGATAAAAAATGGAGAAACAATGGTGGAAAGAAAGTGTTGTGTATCAAATTTATCCGCGAAGCTTTATGGATAGCAATGGAGACGGAATCGGCGATCTTCGTGGAATTATTTCAAAGCTTGATTATTTAAATGAATTGGGAGTAGATGTGATCTGGTTGTCGCCAGTTTACAAGTCGCCAAATGATGATAATGGTTATGATATTAGTGATTATCAAAATATCATGGATGAGTTTGGATCAATGGTAGATATGGAAGAATTATTAAAACAGATACATGACCGCGGAATGAAGTTGATGATGGATCTCGTAGTAAATCATTCATCAGATGAGCACCACTGGTTTGTCGAGTCCCGTAAATCGAAGGATAATCCGTATCGTGACTATTATATTTGGCGGCCGGGAAAGGATGGGACAGAACCAAATAACTGGACCTCTTTTTTCAGCGGTTCGGCGTGGCAATATGATGAAGCAACCGAAGAATATTTCCTTCATCTTTTTAGTAAAAAACAGCCGGACCTGAACTGGGATAATCTAGCCTTAAGAAAAGAAATTTATGACATGATGAAATGGTGGCTGGATAAAGGAATTGATGGTTTCCGAATGGATGTTATTAACTTGATTTCCAAAGTAGATGGACTCCCAAGTGCTCCTGGAGGGAAACAGTACGACTGGGGCGGCGATTTCTTCATGAACGGTCCGCGTGTCCATGAGTACCTGCAGGAAATGAATCGTGAAGTTCTATCGAAATATGACATCATGACAGTGGGTGAAAGTCCGGGTGCATCTACTGATGATGCCGTAAAATATGCTAACAATGAAGGTACAGAATTGAATATGATTTTCACCTTTGAGCACATGGATCTAGATTCAGGTCCTGGCGGCAAATGGAATGTAAAACCATGGAAGTTGGCCGATCTGAAGGACGTCATGTCAAAATGGCAGAACGATCTGGACGGCAAGGGTTGGAACAGTCTTTATTTAAATAACCATGATCAGCCGCGGATGGTTTCCCGTTTCGGAAATGACAAGGAATACAGGGGGGAATCAGGTAAAATGCTCGGAACCTTCCTTCATATGATGAAAGGAACCCCATACATCTATCAAGGTGAAGAGCTAGGGATGACAAACGTCCGTTTTGAAAATTTGGAAGATTACAATGATATTGAAATCCACAATATGTATAGGGAAACAGTGGTAAAAGGCGATGCAGACCACAATACAATAATGGAGGCAATCTATAAAAAGGGCCGCGACAATGCAAGAACGCCAATGCAATGGGATAGCAGTGAAAATGGAGGTTTTACAACAGGTATTCCGTGGCTAAAGTTGAATCCGAATTATAAGGAAATCAATGCGGCAGAAGCTATTGCTGATCCAGACTCCATCTTTCATTACTATCAGCAGCTTATTAAGCTGCGTAAAGAAAACGAAATAATTGTATATGGAAAATATGAATTGATTTTGCAAGACGATGAAAAGATTTATGCATATACGCGAACGTTAGAGAATGAAAAATTAGTTGTTTTGTGCAATTTCTCTGCTGAGGAATCGCCATTTGAATTGCCAAAAGGTTTTGAGCTTGATACAGCTGAGTTGTTAATTGGCAACTATAAAGTTGAAGCAGGAGATTCTGTTAATTTATTTATTTTGAAGCCTTATGAAGCTAGAGTATATTTGCTTAAATAATGTATATTTGTTTGGTCCTGTCTTAATTGGCAGGGTCTTTTTTGGGGAGGGGAAGAACAATTTTAATAGAAATTTGTACAGTTTTTTTGTTCCTATAAAACTCAGTCTATTTTGGTGTTTTTTATCTCTCAACTAGTAATAATAAAACACTCCCTCTAACATGCTTCTATTTTCCATGAACAAGATATAAGACACCAACAAAGTAATGTTAACGGTTACAAATTTTCGTAATCTATATGAAAATGAACCTAACATACTTTTCCGAAAGGAGATACAAGATTAGTTTTGACGAACGCTTCCATAAATCTTAAGAAACTAAGGAGGAAAGCATGAAAATTTTCAAACGTAAACGAAAAAAGTTATCACTTGTCAGTTTAGTAGCATTAAATTTGGCATTAACGTCGGTGCCGTTTACACCAGTGATCAAAGCTCACGCCACTAGCGAGCAAATATCTCAGGCAGCTAAAAAGCAACTGCCTGCAGAACCTATTCAAGCATTTTTGGTAGACAAAGCACGTTATAATCCGGGAGAAAAAGTAACGATGTCGCTGTTGTTTGATTCATCCCAAGAGTGGAAAGGCACGCTTAATTTGGAAGTCTATCATTTAAATGAGAAGGTCGCGGAAGGTAAGAAAAATATTCAGGTCAAGAAGGATCTAAAGGGAGTCGAAATCGTATGGACACCTTCTGATGAAGACTTTCGAGGCTATCTGGTAAAAGCATCCATTGAGGGTTCCAATCAAGTTCTTACAGCAGCAATTGATGTCTCCAGTGATTGGACTCATTATCCACGGTACGGCTATACAACGGAGTTTCCTAAAGAGACAACAGCTGAAAGTGATAAGAAGATGAAGCAACTTACACAAGAATACTATTTAAATGGATTTCAATTTTATGATTGGATGTGGCGGCACGATGTATCTGTTTATTCCAAAACGGATAGCAGCGGGAAAGCACTTTTAGACGAAAAAGGAAATTTTATTACACAAGAGATCGGACCGAATACTGCTTATAATGATTTATTAGGCCGTAAACTTTTTCCGTTGTCCGTAAAACAGCAAGTTCAAGCAGCGCAAAAATATAATGCAGCAGCCTTAGCTTACCAAATGAATTATGCAGCTAGGGAAAATTACGAGGATTTTGGAGTGAAAAAAGAATGGGGGCTGTATCGGAAGAATGCTCAATTCCCAAATCCTAAACTTGCTGATCAGGAAGGTTTTTTCTTTGACTGGGCGAATACAGGGCTATACCTGCAGGATCCAGGCAATCCACTATGGCAAAAATACATTAACAAAGAGTTTACTAGAAGTGTAAACGAATTTGGCTTTGACGGCATACACCTAGATCAGTGGGGCGCGAATGATAATGATTACCTATATGATTACAGTGGTGAGAAACGTTATTTTTCAAAGGACTATGATTCTCTGATTAATTCAGTAAAAGATTCTCTTGTAAAAAATGATAATAAGAAAAATTTTGTTACCTTCAATATGGTTGGTGGAAATGAAGGTTACAAGGATGTTCCGATTCCATCTACAAACACAGATTTTGATTATAGTGAAATTTGGCAGGATAAAGACAACTATCGAGATTTAGTAAAAGTAGTTGAGGAAACCCGTAAGACAAATGGTGGAAAAGCTGTTGTCATTGCTGGATATATGAATTATAAGCAGGCTACCGGAGACCACTATGAGGTGGCAGATGTGAAAGGTATTCCTAAATCAGAGCAATTTGTATCGCGGATTCAAAAAACTCCTGGTTGGGTTGGGGACTTTGGAAAAAAAGACGAAGATCAAATTATATGGACAGTAGATGTTCCTGATGCAGGAACCTACAATGTTTCTCTCAAATACGGACATGATAATGGCGATAACCCTGAAGGGAAATTATCTGTCAATAATCAAATCGTTAATAATGCGATAAATTTTAATGAAAAAACAGGATGGGGAAATCCTGTGGCGATTAAAAATTTATCATTAGATTTAGAAAAAGGAATAAATCAAATAAAACTTCAACTCAATACTAATGATCTCTGGTTAAACGTGGATAGTATAGTTGTTAAAAAGGATTTGTTTGAAAAGGAATATGAGGCAGAAGATGCAGAACTAATCAGTTGTAAAGTAGATAAAATTGGACATGTATATAACTTTGATACAGACGGAGACTTTATTAAATTTACAGTGAATGAAGATCAGGCAGGAACATACCCAATTAAATTTGGATATGGTGTTGAAAGCGTGGCTGTAAATCGTCATATGTATGTCAATGATGAACTCGTTTTTGATTCTATTAAGTTCGAACCAACTGGTGGCTGGGAAGCTATTGAAAATTCTAAAGAAATTCAAGTGCCGTTAAAAGCAGGAGAAAACAAAGTTGTTCTAAAAGTAGAAGGTGCCAACGATACAGGGGGGAAAGTTGATTACATGATGGTTGGGGATACGCGATTCCAAGCTGAAAGAGCAGAAATCGGCTGGGAGCCAACACGGCAACCAATTATGGAAAAATCAACTAATTCTATAAGTAACTTTAAACAACAGGGAGATTATGTATCTTTTAAAGTAGATGCTGATGAGCCAAAAGAATATGCAATCTCCGTTGCGTATAAAAATGCTGGCAGGGTAACACAACGAAGCTTTTTCGTTAATGGTAAAAAAGCTGGAGTGGTTAACTTCTCCAAAACAAGCGGCGATGGCTGGAATAAAGTTGAAATACCAATCTATTTATATAAAGGAACAAATGAGATACAACTGAAGATGGAAGGACAAACCGCTGAAACAGGAATAGAAGTCGACAATTTTGAAGTGAGTAATAGAGTGATAGAAGCCGAACAAGCCGACCTTGGATGGAATCCTTTTGTGGAAAGAACTAGTAGTATTGCTGTTTCTCCTGGTAAGACTGATAACTTTGGAAGCGCAGGCCAACGTGCTATTTTCACTGTCAATAATCAAAGCGAAACTGATACACTAAGATTTAAATATAAAACAGGCAATAATCCAAAAGTAAATATCTATGTCGACGGAAAATTAATTCCAGCAAACAACAGTTATGTTGATGGAAAAACAGTTTCTGAAAATATATTTTCCAGTACACCAGGTGGTTGGGATGGTGCGATGGTTGAGAAGTCGATAAAAGCAACTGTTCCTGCTGGCCAGCATGCGGTTGTGTTTGAACTGGCTTCAAATGGTGAGTATATCAATTTAGATAGTTTACTGGTTGGTGATGAAGAATATCAAGTCGAAGAAGCAGCATTTGCGCCGGAGGGTAATGGAATTACAACTTCAATAGGAAATGTGTATGATTTTAATGATGATGGGGATTTCTTAACTTTTGAGGTAAATGCTCCACATACAGGAAACTTTGATTTAGTCTGGAGATATAAAAATGACTCTTCATCGAAAAGAGCTGCAAATCGCTCTGTCTATGTAAATGATGAGAAAATGAAAAACATTAGCTTTACTTATAGTTACAGTTGGAAAGATGAAACAATGACTGGAATTCCTTTGAAAGAAGGAAAAAATAAGATAACCATTAGAGTGGAAAACCTCGATGATGACGGAGTGAAGTTGGATTATTTGCAAATAGGAAGTAAAAAATATCAAGCAGAATCAACCAATTCTCTTCCTCCAATGCATATCTACAAAGATACATTGTTAAATTTCGGGCATGCAGGGGACGAAGTAACGTTTGACGTAAATTTAGCTCAAAAGGGAGAGACTAGTTTTATCTTCACTTATGCTAATGCAGGAGCAGATACAGTAAGGAAAATTTATGTAGATGGAAAACCGATATTAGATGACAACGGGAAACCTTATACGGTTGTATTTAAGAGTACAGGAAGTAAGGATTCCTATAATGAGGATGGATACGTTGTTTTACCAGGTTTAGACTCAGGGAAACATAAAATAACATTGAAACAAGAGGAAGATCAAAAAGGATCTATTGATTTACGCAGAATGACAGTAGGCCTATTTGATGAACCATCTGTACGTTTAATGGATGCGGGATTAGCGGCTCTGGGTGCAACACATATTGAATTGGGTACTGCAGAAAAATATGAAGAAGGACCTAACATGTTGGCCCATGAATATTATCCAAATCGTAGCAAAAAAATGACAAGTCCTCTCAAAGGATCGATGAAGGATTACTATAAGTTCTTCGCTGCTTACGAAAATCTTCTGTTTGATAGTAAAGAGACGGATCGATTGATAAAGGTGGAAGAAAAAGGGCAGCCACTTAAAGTTAGCAGAAATGGAGAGAAAAATACCATTTGGTCAATTGTCAGGGAAAATAGGAATAATAAAGGATTTGAGGATTACGATGTTGTTCATCTTATCAATCTCTTAAATAATGATTCAAACTGGAGGAATGCCGCTTTACCACCGAATAAGTATAATGATATAACGGTACGCTATCCGATTGGAAAGAGCCAACAAGAACTGCCTGACTTAAAAGTTTATACGGCAAGCCCGGATGCAGATCAGGGACAATTAAAAGAAATTCAATATAAATGGGAGAATAAAGAGATAGTTATTACTCTTCCAAGTCTGGAATATTGGGAAATGATTGTCATTGACCGCGACGGAACTGAAAATATAAAACCGACGAAAATAAAATAGTTAAAGAGATAAGTAATAGTGTTATAGAACTTTGATGGAACGCATTGAATCCTCAGTGCGTTTCATCTTTATTTAGGTGTAGTCTAGTAGGACTAGGCTGCGGAATACCGTTTGAAAGCTTTAAAATCAGCATAGATTAATTTATAAAAAGTGTTGCTACCTGTAGAAATAAAAAAGAGATATAAATAAAACTAAGTAGATTTCAAGGGCTTTTTTGGAACGCTGAAGTAGGAGAACCACAAATATAATGCAGAAAAAGAGTGATGGGTATGGATGAAAAATGGTTAGTTGGTGTTGATTTAGGTGGCACCACGATTAAAATGGCATTTATTAGTTTGCATGGTGAAATCATTTATAGCTGGGAGATAGATACTGACAAAAGAGAAAGGGGTCAGTTTATTCCAATAGCGATTGCAAGATCGATTGATCAAAAGTTGGAGGAATTAAATCAAACAAAAAATCGGCTAATCGGTATTGGAATCGGAGCGCCGGGGCCTGTTAATGAGGATGATGGTTCCATAGAGGTAGCTGTTAATTTGGGATGGGAGAACTTTCCTTTACAGGATATCCTCGAGCGAGAAACCTCATTGCCAGTTGTTGTTGACAATGATGCTAATATTGCAGCCATCGGTGAAATGTGGAAAGGTGCCGGCAAAGGAGCTACGAACTTAATCTGTGTAACATTAGGGACAGGCGTAGGGGGTGGGATTATCGTTAATGGTGAAATTGTACATGGTGCAAATGGAGCTGGTGGTGAAATTGGTCATATTACCTCTGTTCCTAAGGATGGTTCAGCTTGTAATTGTGGGAAATCCGGATGTTTAGAAACTGTTGCGTCTGCAACAGGAATTGTCCGTTTAGCACAAAAGGAACTATCTTTTACTGATTGTACTAGTAAATTAAGGGACTTTTACGAGGAAAATAAAACCCTAACAGCCAAGAAAGTTTTTGATGCTGCAAACGAAGGGGATGAAATTGCTAAGAAAATCATCCAACAGGTTGTATATCACTTAGGACTGGCTCTTGCCAATTTAGCTAATGGCTTAAATCCAGAAAAAATTGTACTAGGAGGCGGAGTTTCAAAAGCAGGTGGCACACTTTTGGGACCTTTGAAAGAGGAATTTATTTCTTTTGCTTTTCCAAGAGTGGCTCAAGGTGTTGAGATTGTTACTGCAACACTAGGAAATAATGCAGGCGTAATTGGAGGAGCGTGGCTGGTAAAAGAGAAACTGTTGATAAATTTAAATAAATGAAATGTGCATTCCTTTGAAAAAATTAGGGGGGTGGTTTTGTTGAAATCAAATCAAGAAACCCTTGAAGATTTAAAAAAAGAATTGCTTCGAATCGGTTCAACGAATCAAAGGGATTATGATTTAATGAAGAGGAAAAACCAAGTATTTAGTACAACTATTTGTCGAAGATTAAAATTATGTTGGCCAAGGGTTGTCGAGAAAACAGGGCTAATATCTTCAAAGAGATAATGGTACAATCGTCCGTATTCTTTTTTATTGTTTACGCTTTAACTGGTGAATATGAAAATAGACATAAAAAGGAAATGACGAGGAATTTGGATTTTTATCATTCAAAACCTCGTCATATTTTTCTTTATTTTGTTCAATTAAGTAATCTTAATAAAAAATTGACAGGGTTGAGGTCATTTACAATAACGCAGATTAATGGTCAATTTCGTAATATGTAAACAGTAAAAATTTAATAAAGTAAATAAAATAATCTGCAGACCACTTAAAACAGGATCTGCAGATGATGTCGGTAACATAGGGTTTGGTGCCGAATAGAAATAAAGTGGTAACATTTTGGTCACGAACTCAAAATAACTAACGATAATAATTAATAACAAAATTAATAAAAATGACGTAAAACCCTTTAAGAATAAGGATTGCTATAACTATTGATACTTAAAAATAACTTTAAATAACACTTTCCCTCTAACTTCAAAACTGCTTGAGACCTGCGTGCCAGGTCTGGTGGGTTCGATTCCCACGCAGTCCCGCCAACCAATCCAGTAATATCAATAGTTTCGACTGTTTTTAAGCTAAGTTTTTACCGCTGTTTAAACAGTGATTTGAAAGTGAAAAGTCACCAGTATTTTTTCTGAAAATTAAATAGTACTAGTGCGACTGATTTAGGGTGTACAAGTGTGTCAAATCCACCAATTTCTCAATGAAAGGTGGATTTTTTTATGCAAACCGTTAGGAAAACTCAGTAAAAAGGTTCAAGAAGTACTCAGAATATTAAACGGTTCAAACATACTGAACAAAAGATGACTCTGTTTGAAATGTTTGAGCGATTTTTGGCATTTAAACAAACTGAGGGATTGCCAAAACCTACAATCCAAGGCTATTATGAACATTTTCATTATCTCAATGATTACTTGGGAGGAGATGTTCCTAATGAAGTTACTGTTGAGTTGTTTCGAAATTATATTGGCTTTATGCTTAATGACCAAGGTTTAAAACTAACTACTGTTAATGTACGTATCAGAATAAATCGTGCTTTCTTGCGACATTGTTATCAAGACACGGTAATTGGCAGTACCAAAACTCATTCCCTAAAACAAAGTAACATTTTTTTAACCAAACACCGTTTTTAGTACTAAATATAGGGAGCAGACAAGGTAGATACAAAGCAAGATAGGAATTTTATGTAAATGATCTGACTGACTACAGCAGTAACCCTGTGATTGGTCCCTTATGTGGGAGATGGACGTCACCGAAGGTATCGATCAGAGACTGCGGACATACTGCGGTTCATTGCGGAAGGGTTCAACTGCAACCTAACCGCAATGGAGATTGAGGAAGAAACCGCAGTGACAACCGCAGCAGCGCAGCAGCAGTCTAATCAACAGACGATATCCGTTCAGGTAAAGATAGGAGAACAATTTCAAGAACTCATGAAACAGACCCAAGCTGCTAAACAGATAATGGTCGAACAAAAGGAAGAGATTATGGAGTTGCGGAAGGCCGTTGCGAAACTGCGGAACCAGCAAGTTAAGCAAAAAGAGTATATTGATCATCGATTAGAGAAACGTGATGGCGAGTTAGTGAACGCGATGAAAGAGATGATGGAAATGAAAAAACAAGTTACTGTGTTAGAGGAACAGAAAGCTCAAAGGAAGTGGTGGCAATTTTGGAGATAATGTTGGGAATTAAAAAGAACAGTTCAAGACAAAATTGATTGTCTCGGATGATTTATGGACCATGCTGGATAAACAGGTACAAGCAAACAGGATCTGGGTGTTTTAGCCCGAGTTCCACTAGCTAGTGGATTCTTAAGTGGGAAATACAGACCTGGTGCAGTGTTCAAAGATAATGTAAGGAAAAGACGAGACCGGGAAGAAATGGATGAAAAGTTACGGCTAGTAGAACAAATTCAGCAGAATGAAGTTCCAGAAGGTGTGAATATGGCAGAATGGGCTTTGGCCTGGTGCTTGCAGCACCCTGCAGTGACATGTGTCATACTTGGTTGTAAAAGTGTAGAGCAAGTTGAAGTTAATGCCAGAGCAGCCGATCTAGACTTGGTAAAAGAAGATCATCCTAGTGCGGTAATTAAATAAATAAAACTTAAATCATAGCTACATAAAAAATAACCGAGGCAATTCAATTCGGATACGAAAGTCAATTTATAACCTTTATGTAAACTTGTTAAGTTACCGAGGACATGTTTGTGAATACAAACATGTCCTTTTTGTGACTGGCATGAGCGACAAATACTTAGCGGGATGTGATAATACCACTTAGTATTTTTTTATAAAATATTCACCAACAAAAGTGTAAAATTAATTAGTTGGCAAGGAGAATATCGATTTCAGCTGCTGCACGATCCAATCCTTCTTGAACGGACAACTCACCAAGGAAAATTCTGCTCATATATCCCGTATACACCTGTTCGATATTGCCCCAGTTTTTTACAGGCGGCCGTAGAAAAACATCATCCGTAGCGTTCACATAAGGATAGAGGAAAGAATTCCGGTTCACTTTCCAAGCATCACGCGCCTTCAGATTGGTCGGTATCAATCCGGTTTGTGCCATCGTTAGCTGAGCTTTCTTTGCGGTCATCCACTTCATAAAAGTCCATGCCTCAGCTGGGTGTTTGCTCCCTTTCATGATAACCAAATGATTTCCGCCCATTATTGAAGCCGTGCCTGCATTACTCGGAAACGATACAGGAATGGTCTGCTTTAATGCGCGATCTAAGCCTTCTTTATCCAAAATTCCATAAAACCAAGGGCCTTCATCCGTCATCAGCACATTTCCGGACTTTACTTCAGTCCAGATGTCGCCGTGGTCTTTCATCCGTGAAAAATGGATGATCTTTTCCCTGTAAAGAGCCCTTAACTGCTTGACCGCTTGGACTGTCTCTTCGCTATTTAAAAACCCGGAAGACTTCGTGAAGTTCTCATTCATCAGCGATCCTCCGAGGCTGTATATATAAGGAAGCGTATCCCACGGTTCCCATCCCCCGAGTCCAATCGAATAATGGTATTTCCGTGCAAGATCAATTACTTTTTGAAACGTGGGTGGCGGCTCTGAATATCCAGCCCGTTGGAGAAGCTTCCGGTTAAAAATAGCCGATTTAACATACATATCAAGTGGCAGGGAGTAATATTGATTCTGCTCAAAGCCGACTCTCCTAGCTTCCCGTTGATATAGCCGACTGATATCTTTGTAATCGGAAAATCCGTTTAACGGTTCAAGAAGTCCTTTATGTGAAAACTCGGGTACCCAGGACAAATCGATTCGGACCACATCCGGACCCCGGTTGGAGGAGGCAAGTGAAATCAAGGTGTTCCTTAATTCGTTATTGATCGCTAGGTTTATGGAATCGACCCGAATATTCGGGTACTGCCGTTCAAAAGCCGGAATTAGCTCCTCCTCCAGTACCCGGGTTTCTTCATCGCTGTACGTGTGCCAAAAAGAAACGACAGTGACTTCGTTTCCGTGGAGTGTTTCAACCTTATTCGGATCGGAGATCAACGATTGACTCCCGCAACCGGTAGTAAATACAACAAACATTAATATTAAAATCAAACGGAAGGCCATTTCGGAATGCCTCCTTTCTTAATTGAGTTAAGAGTCTGCTGCTTTGTGCTCTTCTCTGTATTTAACCGGAGTAAATCCGGTCATTTTCTTGAACATCTTACTGAAATACTTCACATCTTTAAATCCCGCGGCTTCGGCCACTTCGTAGATATGGCAATCATACTGCGCCAAAAGCCGTTTAGCTTCCCGAATCCGCAGTTCGATTATATAATCGATAAAATTTCGGCCCGTTTGTTTTTTGAATAGAAGACTAAAATAACTTTTATTAAGATGAACGAAATCCGCCACACTCTGTAGCGTCAAGTTCTCTTTATAATGCTTTTCTATATATTCTAATGCCTTTGTAATCATTTGCCCGCCATATCCGTTATTCTCCACTTTTAATACAACTGGCTTTACGATTTCCTCCAGCTGACACTTTAAAATGAACACCAATTGTTCTAAAGTTTCCGCCCTCTGAAGCTGATTAAGCTGTTCAACGAGCAATGGTCTTTCCCCCTCATACAGCTTATAACTACCGGATAGAAGTCTGCATGCTTCTTCCTTTACTTTTTCAGGGGAGTGACCTTCACTATTCCATCGTTTAAACGCAAATTCAACAGCAATGGAAACCGGATCTCCATTATGGAGCATTTTGTAGAAAGAAGCCCAATCGCTTTTCACTTCCCCATCCATTAATGATACTCCATCGCTATTACTCTTTTCCTGTTCGTTCATTCGGTATAGCCCACCCAAGCCATTGAAAAATCGCCTTTGACAGGCTGAACGGCTGTTAAAATATCCATTTAGAATGCTCTGAATTCCTTGTTCTACCGTAAAACCGATCGATGTTGAAATTCCCCATTCCAATTCTAAATACCGCTTCCACTGAAGAAGCCAATGCTTCGCTTCTCCGTCATAATCAGGAAATAAAAGAAACATGCTGTCTTCAGATACCAGTAATGCGGATCCCTCTTTTTGCTTTAAATAAAAGCTTCCTTGCAAATCTTCCATGAGCATCTGCACATAAAGATAACCATGATTTTCTATCCATCCTTCCGCCCCATCGAGCATGAGATAGGCACATACATAAGATTGTTCGATCCACACTGGAGCCCAATCGGCTGAAGAAGGAGGAGTCTTTTCTTGTGCGATCAATCTTTTGATCTCCTGTTCAACACTTTTTTGTTTCCGATAAAGTGCTGCCTCCTGGTATTGAATCAACTCGGTATCCTTTTTCTGCTCTTCTTCGAGCATGGAGATACACCTCCGGAGGACTGCAAGAAGGTCATCCCGTAGCAAGGTCAACTTTAACAAATAATCAACGGCTCCCAACTTAAGCCCTTCCTTCACGTATTCGAAGTCGCTGTAGTTGCTAATCAGAATCACTTTCAGCGAAGGATAAAGGGGCAGTGCTTGCTTAATGAGATCGATACCGTTTAACAAAGGCATTTTAATGTCTGTTATGAGAATGTCGAAGGGATGAATTGCCATTGCATCCAGTGCCTCTTTCCCGTTGGCACATCCTTGCTCCGCCGACATTCCTTCCATTTCCCAATTAATTAAGGCGTGAATTCCGTTACTGATGATTGGCTCGTCATCCACGATGAGTACGCGATACATCGTTTTCCCTCCTGATCTATTGGTTCTATGAGACGATTGGCGCTTGGTTTTTCAACAAAATCCGAACGGTGACGCCTTTCTCAGGGCCATTCGTTATGGACCATTCCGAATGACCAGGATAATAAAGCCGCAGCGTATCGTAGAGATGGCGCAGACCGATGCCGATTTCGCCGCTTACAATAGCCGTCTCCGGATCGTTCAATTCCTTCAGCTTACGGTTCTCGATGCCCAATCCGTCATCTGAAACAAGAAACTCCACATTCCCTTTAACCAAACGTATTCGAATCAAGATTCGCCCGTCCATTTTTTTCGGCACAATTCCGTGAAAAATGGCATTTTCAACCAGTGGCTGTAACAGCATGCGGGGAATGATGAGCTCCTCCGTTCCCGGCTCCACATCCAGCTCCAGATGGAAATTTTTTTCGTAGCGAAGCTCCAAAATCACTAGGTACTTGCGGATTATGTCAAGTTCCTCCGCTACCGTTATCATATTTCCGTTTTTGCCCATATTCGCCACAAGCAGGTGATTCAGGGCCGACAATACTTGGGAGGCACGGTCGTTTTGGTTCGATTGAATAAGCCACCCGAGCGTGTTAAGCGTATTATAAAGAAAGTGGGGGTGAACCCGGTGAGTGACAGCCCTTAATTCCGCATGAAACTTCTGATTCTGCTCTTCTTGTACCTGATGTATCAATTGTTCGATCTGGTCTAGCATTCTGTTAAATTGGTTGCTCAGTATTCCGATTTCATCAGATGAGCAGACATCAGTTCTTACTGTCATATCTCCCTGCTGAATACGCTGCATGTCACGGGATAGCTGATTTACAGGCTTGACAACCCGTCTTGCGATGAGTAGTCCTATGCAGATGGCAAGTACCGAGAACACGGCGGATGAGATTAAAATCCGGGTTTTGAGCCGATCCAGCTGCCCGGTGATTTCTTGAAGCGGAACAGTACCGACAATCAGCCAGCCATTGCTCAGCAGTTGCTTGACTCCGTAATACCGTACTCCATTCAGGCTATACTCAAATTCTGTCCGGTCGTTACCCACAATGTTTTCGTATAATTCAGGAGCCGCTACTTGCTTGTTAATTAATCGTAGATTACTGTCGATCATGATACTGCCTTTTTTATCCGCAACAAAAAACTTTCCTGTTTTTCCAATCTTCAGCTTGTCGATCGTGCCAAGAATGGAACGGCCGTCCAAATGAACCTGAACCAGTCCGATATTATCGAGCGTGTCAAAATTTTTCAGAACTCGGCCGACGGGCACAATTAGGTCCGTATTGACGCCGCCTCCGCTGAAACGGTCATATTGAAGCCCCTGCCAAACAAGTTCTCCGTCTCTGCGCTTGGCCTCCTTTACCCATTCCAGATCAGAGAGCCGGACACTCTTCAATTTTTTTTCTGAGAATGTGCCGCTGCCCCAACCCCTGCCATCCTCTTTTAACACATAAACAATTTTGACAAAGGAATTGGAATAGACAAGATTGTTCAGTAAGCTATTGATGAATTGATAATTCCAGCTCTCTTCGTATGAGGGACTATTGTTCAAGTGCATCGTTGCTCGCTGAATGTTTGGATCGCTGGCAATTAAATCGGAAGTATTTATCCCGGCATTTAATATGGAAGATAGTGAATCCGCCGTTTGCTTGCTGATTTGTACAATAGACTCCCGGGTGTTTTTCTTTAAAATAGAATTGGATTCCAGATAGTAAGATAAGCTTGTAAAACAGGCCGGGATCAGGACAACAAGAACAAGAGCAAGTATGATTTTGGATGAAAAACTATTTGCTAAAATTCGGGTCATGGTGTTATCACCTTATTAAATTTTTATTTCCTATTGTAAAGGTAAGGAGTTTACTAGGCAAATGAAGGATATGGAAAGTCGAATAGTGTAGTATGTTTGTAAAACTGCAAAAGAAAGTACACTCTAAAATGGCAGAAAAAAGAAAGATCATATTACCTAATATAAGGAAATTTATCGTGAAGAAGTGTCATTTTTTTGGGGATATATAAAATAAAAAAGGTTGACTGTTTGATCGAAAGGAATTGTTAATCGAGTCAATCATACCTTGGAACTGTTTTATTTTTATTAAAAATGGTATTTTACAGTTTATTTATTGCTTTAAAGCAGTGTCCTGCATCTGTTTTAAAATTTTCCGACATACCCTTGTTAAATCTAGTTATTATTCATCATTGTACCTGTCGACTTTTGTTGTTAGATTTTTTAGTAGACCCGGGTCAAACGTTTGTTTGAAATAAACAATTTAGGAGTTGGACGATGATGATTAAAAAGAAATGGATGACGATACCCTTATGTTGCAGTCTGTTATCGGGATCAATCTTGACAAGCACGATAACGGCATCCGCTCAGATGAAAGATCAGACGGAAACATCGAAAGTATTTGTTTCGAATACCGAATTGGATAAATATGTCATCTTTCAAAGTTTCAGCCTTTATCAGCCGTATGAAAGCAATATGTATACGAATTTGATGAAAAAAAGCGCCTTATTAAAACAATGGGGACTAACTGATGTGTGGATGCCGCCCGCATACAGAGCTTTTGCCCAATCCTACTATGGAGAAGGTTACGCCATAAATGATAGATATGATTTGGGGGAATTCCCTCAAGGGAAAAATGGGGAAAAGGCAACTAAATATGGGACAAGCGATCAACTAAAACTGTTGATAACCAATCTTCATGATAATGGACTTAAAGTTCAGGAAGATCTTGTGCCTAACCAGATGATGGGTCTTCCAACGCCTGAAATATCGAGTATCACTTCAGTGGATGTTTATGGCAATGAAAATGATCCAAATGTAAAAGACAAACTTGCTGTCGCTTATACCAAAGGCGGTGGAGAGGGACAGAAAAAATACGGATTAATTAAGCAATGGACTCAAGAGTATTACAATGGAACCGGTCCACAGCAGCAAGGAATGTACCGCGTAATGGTCGATGAAAACATGAAACCATACAGATATTATGGTCCCAATGACCCTAAAAATTATCTTCCTAGTTGGTTGGCAAATACTGATGCCCAAAATTACGGGAAAATCAATACCGTTGACAATTATTTAACAGTTGATTCCTATTTTGCAGTGAAAGGGGCTAGTACGGAGTTGGATGCCGTATGGCGACCACTTTTACTGTATTATGTGGATCCTCAAAATGGAGCGACAACACAAACCTATCTTGATTATCTGAGAGCGAATGGCTTCAGTGGGGGGAATGATGATGACGTACGGAATAAAATAATTGCGGCCGATACAAAGACCGTCTCAAACCTGACGGATAAATATCTTGCTTCCCAGCCAGGGTATTCTGCTGCAACTGATCCTAAAGGCATTATGCGGTTTAACCATGGCACTGATGGAAATGTAAACAAAGATGTATTACAGTATGAATTCTTGCTTGGTAATGATATTGATAATTCGAACCCAACTGTGCAACAGGAACAATTGAATTGGCAAAGATTTCTGATCGATCAATATGGATTTGATGGATTCCGTATTGATGCGGCTTCACATTTCAATACAAAGATTCTTACAGACTCAAGGGATTTAATGACCACGCGTTATGGCAATAACTTAAATGATCATTTAAGTTATATTGAATCCTACACCGACGACCAATTAAGCTTTGAAAACAACAACAACAATGGGCAATTGGTCTATGATCACAAACTATTCGGTGCCTTGCGAAATAGTTTAGGAAGAGCATCAGGCAACAATCCTTTAAGTGACCTAGTCAACGCTTCATATGTTGACCGGACAAATCCGAATGCAGATAGGGTTCCAAACTGGTCATTTGCGAATAATCATGACCAAGAACACAATGTACTGCATGACATTCCGTTGACAGCTGAAGAAGCCAATGGAACTAAACCTGACACACCTGAATATGAGGCTATCCAGTATCAAAAATACGCTGATGACTTGATGAAGGCGGACAAACAGTATGCCCCTCATAATATTCCGAGCCAATATGCGTATATTTTAACAAATAAAGACACAGTTCCTACTGTTTATTATGGGGATATGTTTGTATCAAATAAACCTTACATGTCAACGAAGTCGATCTATCATGACACAATCGTTAATCTGCTTCAGGCAAGAAATCAATTTGCTTCAGGTGACCAGAAAATTAACTATTACACATCGAATACATCTCAAACGCCAGGATACGATTTAATCGCCAGTGTTCGGTACGGAACAAATAGAAATACAGGTGTAGCAACTGTCATTGGTAACAACCCAAATACAAAAACCACAATCAATGTTGATTTGGGGAAAAATCATGCAAACCAAACATTTGAAGATGCTACAGGATTTAACACTGAGCTATTAAAAACTGATAAAAATGGAGCATTAGCGGTCCCAGTTAATGGAGTTAAAAATTCACAAGTTCATGGTTATTTAGGGGTATGGGTACCTTCCAAAAAAGACGGAGGTCGTCAAATTGTTGTCAATAATGGTACCAACGGGGTTGCAGCCAACTACAATAAATATGAAAAATTAAATATCCCAAAATTAACTGGCCACAATTGGCAACAAGAAAATGAATCGAAAAGAATAAACCAAGAGAACGCAAGTCTAGAAGCCGATCGGTTACGAAATCAAGTTAAATAACCTTTGGACCCGTTACAATTAAGTTGTTAATATAGAGCAACTAGATGTCAGGAACTAAACATTATAAAAAGGTCTGCCCATTCAAAGCTATTTTTTATTTCAATCATTGTATTTGTTATAACATCTATTATTTGAAATGCCGCCCATAGGGTTTCGGGTCCTTAGAGTTTAATAAGGTATGCTGTTTCTACCGTTTTTGACCTTCGTAAGGAAAACGAGCAAATTATTATCTCATATGACCGAGAGAAATTCCTACACCTGAGGACAAGCTGCGAAATGATGTAGAAAAAAGTCATTTAGTGTCAACCTTCTTTTTTACAATGTAACATTAACGATATCCATAGGACTTGCCAAGGATATCAAATATATAAAAAGAAAATTAATTCGCTATTAAATATTGGGGATTAGAGGAGTGAAGGAAATTGTGGATAAACTCAGCACAGAAGAATTGCTAGAAATATATAAAAAAGCTATTAGGTTTAATGTAAGTAAAGACTTTATTATGTTATTATCCGAGGAATTAAATAAGCGGTTTATATTTGAATCTTTCCAAAAGGTTATACAAAAAGCTAGAAAATATAATTATATCCAGGCAAAATAGCATAAATAAAGATAATAAAGCCGCTAACAAGTTTACATTTGCAACATGTGTCATACTTGGTTGTAAGAGTGTAGAACAAGTTGAAGTTAATGCCAGAGCAGCCAATCTGGTTTTGTAAAAAGGAGATCATCCTAGTGCGGAATTAAATAATAAAAAGATTTGTTAAGTTACCAAGGACATGTTTGTGAAAGCAAGCATGTCCTTTTTTGTTACTGGCATGATGCGTCAAACAATTTTTTCAAAAATATTCACCTTTGGATGTTATCATTGAAAGAGCATGTGGATTAGATGTCCATAAGGACAATATCACTGCTTGTATTATGACTTCACAAGGAAAGGAGATTCAAACATTTTCTACTAAAACGGTTTTCTAAGGCTGTATTGAATTCTTTATTGAATGAGAACAAGTTATTTTGAAGAAATATAGTCCAAATATGGTTTGAACCGTGACTGGTGAGGTTACTTATCAAATTAAGGCATTTGAAGAGTTTGAGGGATTATCTGAAAGAAAAGAAATTTAATATATAAAGTTGTACGAAGAGTGTGTTTCAGAACAGGTAAGTTGGAAAGCATTAAAAACAGACTGCAACTGCTTAACTCCAGGATAAAATACCTGGAGTTTTGATGTTCTTCCTCATCTTCCCTTAGGGGGATCATCAGCAATATGCAAAAAAACCACGTTAAGGTTTAAATTAATTCAGAAAAGTCATTTCAAAATGTGCTTTAAAGGAATGACATATGTCAAAAAGAGAAAACTCGCCCTTTTGACATACAGATTAGAACTTCTTTCTAATGTGTTATAAAGTATGCTTTTTGACAGTAGCCATCCTTTTATTACTGTTTTAAAAACGTTAGTCATGGTATTCCATTAAAGAGCCATTATATTGAATAATAGGTAGCATAAAACCGATCGGACTGAACCAACCAAGCAGATTATCATCCTCATCAATTGGTTGAACGGCAATCATGCAGTTACCCCCTGGAGAAACAAAAAGCAGATGGTAATGAGAATCTATAAAAGATTCCCGCTATACCGTCTGCTTTTTCATTGTTTTAGTTCTTCACTTGGATTATTGCGAATCCATAAGGCGAAAGTTCAACTTTTGACGTTTCTCTAAGAGGTTTATTATTCCATAAATCAATGGGGCTTTTACCAGTAAAATCATATGGAATCGTCACATCCAGCGTAGAGTTATTAATCGCAATAATAATCGTTTCATCACCGGACTGCTTGGAATAAATGATATGGTTTGTGCTATTATTCGTTTCTAAAACCGTAAATTTGCCTTCATTTCCAAATGCAGCATGCTCTTTTCGAAGTGAAATTAATTTTTGGACAGTGTAAAAGAGTTCGAGGTTTTGTTCCTCTTCATCCCAAATCATGCATTTCCGACAGCCTGGGTCATTTTCTCCCATTAATCCGATTTCGTCCCCGTAATAAATACAAGGTGTGCCGATAAATGATAGCTGGAATAGGAAAAGCAACTTCAGCTTGTCGATATTTTCGTCACAAACCGTTAAAACTCTTGGGGTATCATGACTCCCTAATAAATTAAATGCCACTTCGTTTACATTCTTCGGATAAGAGGTTAAAACTTTTGTCAGCTGCTGGGCAAATTCCTCTGCATTAATCTTATCCTTTGCAAAAAAGTCTAAAGACGTATTTGTAAAAGGATAGTTCATCACTGCATCAAATTGATCGCCTTGAAGCCAAGGCATAGAATCATGCCAAATTTCGCCCAGAATGTAGGCATCTGATTTGATCGCTTTTACCGTTTTTCTAAACGCTCTCCAAAACTCGTGATCAACTTCATTGGCAACATCGAGGCGCCATCCATCAATATCAAATTCTTCAATCCAGTATTTTGCGACATGAAGAAGATATTCCTGCACTTCAGGATGCTCAGTATTTAACTTTGGCATCATATGTGTAAATGCAAAGGTATCATAGTTTGGTTCAGGAAAGGCCTGCACTGGAAATTCTCTTAAATGAAACCAATCTTTATAGTTGGATTTCTCTTGTTTTTCTAGCACATCCTGAAAAGCATTAAAATAAAAACCACTGTGATTGAATACGGCATCAAGCATGACACGAATCCCATTCTCGTGGCATACTTCCACAAGCTGTTTAAAAGTTGCTTTGTCTCCAAAATGCGGATCAATTTCCATATAATCAATCGTGTCATATTTATGATTCGTTACTGCTTTAAAAATGGGCGTGAAGTAAATGCCTGTAACCCCAAGTTTTACTAAATGATTAATATTTTCAATAATTCCTTCAAAGTCGCCGCCGAAGAATGTATCTGGTTCAGGATTTTGGCTTCCCCACGGAAGTGTGCCTTCAGGGTTTAACTTAGGATTGCCATTCGCAAACCGTTCTGGGAAGATTTGATACCATACCGTATTCTTAACCCATTCCGGCGCTTTGAATACATCAATCCGATTTAAAAACGGAAAACAAAAATAAAAGCTGGAATCACGGGGATCTTTTTCTACAAAACCTCTCTCGCCATATACAGCGGCTTCAGTATCCGAATAGAGTTCAAATCCGTAGCGTAATCGCCGGAATTCAGGTTTCACTTCCGTAAACCAGTAATCAAATAACTCATCTGAGCCTTCAAGTGTCATTGGTTTAGTAAGGTTTGTCCACCCATCTTTGGTCCATTGATAGGGATCCCCATATATTAGAAACACTTTTGTTAAGTCACCTTTTTTAGCACGAAGGCGAATGTGTAATGTTTTGTTATCATAGGCATAGGCAAAATTGTTTTTTGGTCGGTGATAAATAGCTTCTTTTAACATCAGAATTCCTCATTTCTGGATAATTTGATAAATAATTCTTATTAGTAATTTCGAAAAGGGACTTTCAAGAAAAAAATAAGTGAATGGCAGAGGTTATATGAAATAGTAAAAAAAATCACAAAATATATTGACAATTTAGAATCAGGATGATTTAATAGATTACAAGTTAGGTTAAACGTTTACGTTTATTATTATATATTTTTTTAATAGTTAAGTAAACGTTTTCGTATTAAATTGTTTATTTTTTTTAATAGTTAAGTAAACGTTTACTGAAAACAATTTTTTGAAATATTTTTCGTTAATTGCTGTTTAAAATGGAATATATACCAGAGAAAAGAAAGGAAAAAAGTAAAACCTTTATTCTTACAATTAGCTTTTTTATAGCAAAGAGAGAGTGAATGAAGTTAAAAAAATTTACAAAATCAGCAAGTGCGACTTTTTTAGCAACAAGCATACTTGTGACAGGATGTTCAAATGAAACAACTAGTATAAATCCCGAAAAAACCAAACTATTAAGCTCTGAACCTCATGGTGTCTATTATGAAATTTTAGTTCGTTCCTTTGCCGGATTCGGATGGAGATGGAATAGGAGATCTTAAAGGGGCTGCCAAGAA
Source organism: Bacillus sp. ISL-46 (assembly GCF_018613205.1). Taxonomy (NCBI): domain Bacteria; kingdom Bacillati; phylum Bacillota; class Bacilli; order Caryophanales; family Bacillaceae; genus Bacillus; species Bacillus sp. ISL-46. The sequence goes on along the minus strand of NZ_JAGGQR010000024.1, from coordinate 29,192 downwards.
GCTGGACTATTTAAAAGATTTAGGAATTGAAGGAATTTGGCTTATGCCGATAAATCTATCACCAAGCTATCACTGTTATGATGTTACAAACTATCAGGAGATTAATCCAGAGTATGGCACATTGGAAGAAATGAGAGCGCTTGTAAAAGAAGCGCATTAAAGAGGAATCAATGTCATTATCGATCTTGTTGTCAATCACACAGGTAAAGAACATCCATGGTTCCAAAAAGCATTATCAGGTGATCCAAAATATAAAGATTACTATGTCTAGTTAATAAAGACACAGATACAACGGCAATGGGTGAATGTGGCCAGCAAGTTTGGCATCAAGCAGGAAGCAATAAATATTACGAAGGTGTCTTTTGGGAAGGAATGCCTGATTTGAATTATAAAAATCCTTAGGTAAGGAAAGAAATAATTGACATAAGTAGAAGGATTTCTTTCATTTAAACGAGTGACCGATAGCGAACAAATGCTGGTTATCCACAATTTAATAGGTAAAGCAAAAGAGTTCACTTTATCAGAAAAGGAAAGTGACTTTACCAATCATACTATATGACAAAGCAAGAATCAGAAGTAGACAATGAGGGAGAAAAGGAACAAATTAAAATGCCTTCCTATTTTCCATTATTTTAAAAAAGAATTCGAAGTATAGTTACACTTTAGCCAATTGTGCAAACGATTGCACTAACTTAAATTTTCAACTGTTTATTTTGGTAGAAACTTTACCAAATAAGCATTGAGATAAATATTAATAAATCAAAAGGTGGGAATTATTTTGAAAAAGCTATTAAATCTATCTTTAATCGCACTGTTACTATTTGCATTAGCAGCATGCAGTAAGCCAGGGGCCCAAACGGGAGGAGAAGCTTCTAAAGAAACCGCTAAAAGCAGTTCAGCAAAAGAAACAGCAAAAGAAGAAATTACCCCGGAAGAAGGAGCAAAGCTGGTTTTATGGGATAACAAGGATGAAGAAGGTGAATGGGCAAAATATGTCGCAAAAGAATTCACAAAAAAATATGGAATCCCGGTTAAATATGCAAATGTAAATCATACTGATGCTCCTGGAAAGCTTGAAACAGATGGTCCTGCCGGATTAGGAGCAGACGTATTTAATGCGGCCAACGATCATTTAGGAGAGATGAGCAAGGCTGGATTAGTTTACGATAACTATTATGCAGATGAATATAAGAAACGCTTTATGGATAGTGCCATTACAGCCGTATCTGCAAAAGATGAAGAGGGCAAGCTTAAAACATTTGGTTTCCCGTTAAACATTGAAGGAGTTGCCCTTTTCTATAACAAAACTTTATTGGATGAAATGGGCTTTAAACCAGCCGAAACAATGGAAGAATTAATCAAGCAATCGAAAGAGTTTCAGAAAAAACACCAAGGTTCATATGGTTTCATGATTGAACCAGGTAATTTCTACTTAATCCATGGATTTGTTGGAGGATATGGCGGTTATATTTTCGGGGACAAAAATACAGATCCAAATGAAATTGGTTTAAACAATGAAGGTTCGCTAAAAGCAGCGAAATTAATGCAACGTATCCGTGATGAATTATTGCCGCTGAAAAAAGAAGACCTTACCAGTGATGTCATCAATTCTTACTTTACTGAAGGAAAACTTTTATATAATATCACTGGCCCTTGGATGGTGAAAGGCTATTCAGATGCTAAAGTCAATTTTGGAATTACAACTCTACCGAAACTTGACAATGGGGAAGTTCCAACCACTTTTTCAGGAACAAAGGCCTACTATGTTAATGCTTATAGTAAATATCCACAAGCAGCGACATTGTTGGCAAAATTCGCGACAAGTGATGAAATGCTGTTAAAACGTTATGAATTAACAGGACAGCTGCCACCTTCTAAAGCATTATTAGAAAATGAAACCATTAAGCAAGACAAATTAAATCATGCTTTCTTAGAACAAGCACAATATTCCATTTCAATGCCTAATATCCCTGAAATGCAAAATGTATGGGGTGCAGAAGAAGTGGCATATACAGCGATTTGGAATAAGGCTGCTGAACCTCAAACAGCACTGGATAAAGGGGTTCAACAAATTAAAGATGCCATCAAGTCCCAGACTAAATAATTACATTTAAAAATGAGGCTGACTCATTGGTAAGTCTCCCGAAAGCAAAATAAATAGTATGCTTTTCCTGAGAGAAATCTATCTATTTTGTTGGTTTAAGGGGTTAATGCCTGGAGAGTCCAGCCTCTCATTTCAAAAGGAGGGTGAAAAATGAATACGACAGCTCGAAAATATGTAGATGATCAACTGCCTATCTCGCAAAAGTATGAATCAAAGAATAGAAAAAAATCTTCTAAATCACCGCAACCAGCTAAAAAATCATTCCTGACAAAGCCTAGAATGGCTGCTATACTTTCCGGATTATTTATGGGACTTGGACAGCTGTATAATCGACAAATCGTAAAAGGATTGAGTTTTTTAGCACTGGAATTGTATCTGCTTATATTTTGGACGGTCCCTTTCCAATGGGCTATGTGGGGGATTACAACATTAGGGGAAACACCTCAGCATCGGGTCGGGTTTAAAATTGTTCAGGGTGACCATTCCATTTTCTTATTAATTAACGGAATCATATTTTTAATTTCATCCCTACTTTTCCTATGGTTCTATTATTTAAATATTCGGGATGCCTCTAAGGTTGCCGTTAGAAATGAAAAGGGAATTAAACCTAATAACGCAAAAGAGATGTTTAAAAACATATGGGAAAATGGCTTTCCTTATATTTTGTTAACACCCTCTGTTCTATTTACAGCTTTTCTAACCATTCTTCCATTATTATTTGGTATTTTAATTGCATTTACAAATTATTCAGCACCCAATCACCTGCCGCCAAAGCACTTAGTGGATTGGGTAGGATTTGATACCTTTATTCAGCTGTTTCAAATGAAAACATGGAGTGCCACTTTTTATGGTGTGTTTTCATGGACCGTTGTTTGGGCCATTATTTCAACTGCTACCACTTTTTTCTTAGGACTTTTTTTCGCTGTATTACTTAACCAGCAAGGAATTAAATTGAAAAAGTTTTGGCGAAGCATTTTTATCCTGCCATGGGCGATTCCACAGTTTGTTTCGATTTTAATCATGAGAAACATTTTTAATGGTGAATTTGGTCCTTTAAATCGTTATTTAATGGACTTGGGTGTGATTCAGCATGCAATCCCTTGGTTATCCGATCCATTATGGGCGAAAATGACACTTATTGTTGTCAATATGTGGTTTGGCTTTCCCTTCTGGATGGTATTAATGAGCGGAGTATTAACAAGTATAGATAAAGAAATATACGAAGCAGCAGATGTGGATGGTGCATCACCAATACAAAAATTTTGGAAAATTACCATGCCGTTGATGATGTTTGCGACTGCACCACTTGCGATCATGTCTTTTGCAGGAAATTTTAACAACTTTAACATTATTTATTTAATGACAGAAGGCGGACCTGTCAATGTGGATTATAGCTATGCCGGATCGACAGACATTTTGATAAGCTGGATTTATAAACTGACACTGGACAATAATCAATTTGCAATGGCTTCTGTCGTCTCCATATTGATTTTCGTTGTGATTGCTACATTCTCCATTTGGAACTTTAGAAGAACAAAAGCCTTTAAAGAGGAGGATATGATGTCATGATGGGATTAAGCTTAAAAAAGAAAATTAGCCATACCGTTATTTATACTATTTTAATCATAACAACGGTATTTATTTTATACCCTGTCATTTGGATTCTAACTGGTTCTATGAACCCAGGAAACTCTTTATTCTCTACTCGTTTAATTCCTGATTCTATATCATTTGTACATTATCAATATCTATTTAAAGAAACGGATTATCTATTATGGTATAAAAATACGTTGAAAATTGCATTCGCGAATACGATATTGTCTACGCTTCTAGTTGTAACAGCAGCTTATGCTTTTTCCAGATTTCGTTTTCCCGGAAGAAAACAAGGTTTAATGACCATGCTTGTTTTGCAAATGTTTCCTAGCTTTATGGGCATGATTGCTATCTATATCCTATTATTGCAAATGAATTTACTCGACAACCATTGGGGACTCGTTCTCGTTTATGCCGGAGGATCGATTCCATTTGGTGCGTGGCTTGTGAAAGGGTACTTTGACGGTTTCCCAAAAAGTCTTGAAGAAGCAGCAAAAATTGACGGTGCCAGCCATATGACGATTTTCTATAAAATCATGATGCCACTTTCAAAACCTATTCTAGTCTTTGTGGCGGTTACAAACTTTATTGGACCGTGGATGGACTTTATTTTTGCAAAGCTTGTTCTACGTTCTGATCAAAAGAAAACATTGGCTGTTGGGCTGTTCGAGATGGTAACCGGCCGCGGGAATACAGAGTTCACTAACTTTGCTGCCGGTGCTGTGTTAGTAGCTGTACCAATTACGATTTTATTCTTTATATTCCAGGATCATCTTACAGAAGGACTGAAAGCAGGGGCAAATAAAGGTTAATGATGATTGATCTCCCTTAATCGTTGTTGTTATTAGTAAAAGAGAAGGAATGAAAAATGATCGCTTCAATTACTAGCAGGTGATGCGTCAGAATCTCGCTTCTTCTCTTTTCGAATAGTTAGGTAGTTCTTTAGTTTATCATAATTCAGAACATACAAATAATAGGGGGGTGTAAAGCTGTTGAAGAAGTTTTACACATGTGGTAATGTTTATTAGTAAAACGTTTACGTGAAAGTTGGTGATAGATAATGGTTACTATTAAAGATGTAGCAAAACAAGCAGGTGTATCTGTCGCGACTGTTTCTCGTATTTTGAATAACCTACCAGGCTACTCTGAAAAAACGAAACAGCGGGTAGAACAAGTGATTGAATCGATTGGCTATCAGCCTAACGCTGTTGCCCGGGGTTTGATTAATCGTGAAACAAAAACAATTGGCGTCCTTGTCCCCGATGTATCACAGCTATTTGCAAATGAGGTTCTGGCAGGGGTTGAGGAACGTGCTCATGAGCTTGGTTATACTGTGATGATCTGTAAAACAAACTATCGTACAAGGGATTATTTACAAACTTTGTATGAAAAACGTGTAGATGGAATTATTATGGTGAGTGGCACGATTACGCCTGATGAATATAAACAGATAGAAATGATGAAGGTACCGGTAGTATTAGTCGCAACCCAAACAAACTATCCTATACGATTTTTAAAAGTGGATGATTATCAAGCTTCATATGATGCTGCAGCCTATCTAATTAAAAAGGGTCATTCTCGTATTGGGATGATTGCAGGAACAAAAGAAGATGCTGTCGCGACCATTCCACGTGTAAAAGGATTTACGGATGCGTTAAATGACGCTGGTATAAAAGTAACCAATGAAATGGTTACGCACGGCGATTATCATTTTAAAAGTGGAATAGAATGTATGGATCAATTATTAAGCAATGATCCGTCCATTACAGGTGTATTTTGTGCAAGTGATGAAATGGCTGCAGGTGCATTATCTTTTTTATATAAACAAGGAATCAGAGTTCCAGAAAAACTATCGGTTATTGGGTTTGATAACACTCCAACGGCTGAAAAGGCGATTCCTCCACTTACGACGGTAGCGCAGCCATTATACGAAATGGGAAGGTCCTCCGTTCAGCTATTATTGGATCCATATGTAATTGTGAATCAGATTTTTCCCCATCGAATAGTTGAACGTGACACGGTCCGTTCCTTAAAATAAGATTCAGTATTTTGTAACGTTGAGTGAAAATGATGGATTTATTACTTTCACTCAACGTTATAAAATCGCTTAACCGTAAACGTTTACGTTGAAATATGAATATAAGAAATGAAAGGAAGATCAATATGGAGAAAAAATGGTGGAAAGAGAGTGTCGTATATCAAATATATCCTCGCAGCTTTATGGATAGTAACGGTGATGGAATTGGTGATTTAAAAGGTATTATAAGCAGATTAGAGTATTTAGAAAAACTGGGGATTACTGCCATTTGGCTTAGCCCAGTCTACCAATCACCAAATGATGATAATGGCTATGATATTAGTGATTATCAAGATATAATGACAGAATTTGGCACGATGGATGACATGGATGAGTTGATTAAGAAGGCTGAACAACGAAACATTAAAATCATAATGGATTTAGTTGTTAACCACACATCAGATGAGCACAAGTGGTTTATCGAATCTCGTAAAGGTAAAGACAATCCTTATCGTGATTATTATGTCTGGAGAGACCCCGTACACGGTGAAGCACCTAATTCACTCAGATCAACGTTTAGTGGTTCAGCCTGGGAGTATGATGAAGAGACGGGTCAATATTATTTACATCTATTCAGCAAAAAACAACCAGACTTAAACTGGGAAAACGAAAAAGTCAGACAAGAAGTATGGGATATGATGAATTTTTGGCTAGAAAAAGGTGTTGGTGGATTTCGGATGGATGTGATTGATTTAATCGGTAAAATTCCAGATGAAGAAGTAACAGGAAATGGGCCAAGATTACACGATTACTTGCAAGAAATGAATCGGGAAACCTTTGGAAAACACGATGTGTTAACAGTTGGAGAAACCTGGGGGGCAACGCCAGAAATTGCCAAGCTTTATTCTGATCCAAAACGTAATGAGTTATCCATGGTCTTCCAATTTGAACATGTTTGCCTGGACCAACAACCCGGTAAAGAAAAATGGGACCTTAATCGGTTAGAGGTAGAGGAATTAAAACAGGTCCTTAGTAAATGGCAAACATCCTTAGGGAATGAGGGTTGGAATAGTTTGTTTTGGAACAACCACGATTTACCTCGAATTGTGTCCCGGTGGGGAAATGATACAACGTATCGAGTGGAAAGTGCAAAAATGTTTGCAATTTTGCTTCACCTAATGAAGGGAACACCTTACATCTATCAAGGTGAAGAGATTGGCATGACGAATTGTCCTGTAAAAGATATAAGTGAAGTCGATGATATTGAAAGCATGAATATGTACCATGAGCGTTTGGCAAACGGTTATGAAAAAGAAGATATAATTGCGTCAATCAACGCAATGGGACGCGATAACGCTAGGACACCAATGCAATGGGATGATTCACAAAACGCTGGATTTACATCTGGTACCCCTTGGTTACATGTAAATCCAAATTTTGATGAGATTAATGTAAAAGCAAACCTAGAAGATTCCAAATCTATTTTTTACTGCTACCAAAAATTAATTCAATTAAGAAAAGAAAATTCAATTGTTGTCTGGGGAGACTTTGAATTAGTAATGGATGTACCTGAGCAAGTCTTTATGTATTTACGCCATTATGAAGGCCAAACCTGGGCTGTTGTTGCAAACTTTAATGAAGAGGTAACAACAGTAGAACTATCGGATTTTGGACAAAGTGATTATGTAATTATCAGTAATTATGAAAGATCAGTGATTGACTTTAAGCAACTTGATTTAAAACCGTACGAAGCATTTGCTGTGAAATTATGACTTTGGCTGAATTTATATTTATTAAAAATGTTCCTGTGACTTGGGACGATACTATCGTACCAAATGGTGAAATTGGGGAATATATATTACGGTGACCCTCATAGTTCCATCAGCTGGGAAGAACACTCGAACTACACGGATGATAAGTGTGTATAGATTGTACAGAAAACCAATCAACATTCCTGAAGATTAGCAAGGAAAATCATTAAAAGTAACATAAGGTAAGATTGATAATGTCGAAGAAACTTACTGTCTGGGGAACATTTAACTAAAAAAGGACAGCTAAAATAGCTAGAATGCTAGTGTTACATAAAAGTTTAAAAGGGGTGAAGAAAGTGGAAAAGATTGTAGTACATCTTCAAGATGGAATTCAGGCAAGAAAAGCCACCGAATTTGTACAAATAGCATCTTCATTCGTAAGTGAGATTAGCCTAATTAAAGACGAAAAATCTGTAGACGCTAAAAGTATTATGGGAGTAATGAGCCTAGCAATTAGAAAAGGTGAAGAAGTAGCCATCATTACAAATGGAAACGATGAACAAAAAGCCGTTGTAGTCTTAGGAGATTTCCTGCTAAGCGAAAACTATTGAGTTTAATAGATAAATTATTAGTTATTTTCATATCTATAATGTTCCAAAAGACGATGAAAGGTTTGAATAGGTTGATGATTTATCAGTTATAAGGATATTATGGACGAGTTTGGCACAATATCGGACTTTTAACAACTGCTTGAAAAAGTTCATTAGCGCGATATGTAATTGATTTTAGACTTAGTCATAAATCATCTGATTTATGACATCCTTGCTTTATTGAGTCCCGTTCATCCAAAGATAATCCGAACGAGATTGTGTATATTTGGGGAGATGGTAAAAACGGCAGGGAACCAAACAATGCGGGAGTTTATTTTCAGCTATCCAGCCTGGAAGTAGGATAAAGAATCAGACCAATATTTTATGCATTTTTATTCTTCCGCTAGACTGATTTAAAATTAGGAAATCCAGAGGTAAGAAACTCCCTGTATCCATGATTATTCGTGGTCTGTAAAGGTATGGATGATTTCCGAATTGACGGGATTTCGTATAAAAATAAGAGACTGATATTTCCTCTTTTCTGTAAATTAGGCAGTAATAAGCGATTGTCATTAATATTATTCGTGAAAAATCATTAGTAAAGATAAATTGAGGCAAAAAAAGTAGGTAATTATTGAAAATTATATAACTGAAAAAGAGTGATTGTTGATGGATGAAAAATGGTTAGTTGGTGTAGATGTAGGCGGTACCACAATTAAATTGGCATTCATAAGTCTGCATGGTGATATCAAATATAGCTGGGAAATAGCTACCGACAAAAGAGTAAAAGGGCGTTATATTCCTGCTTTGATTGCAAGTTCGATTGACCAAAAGTTAAACGAATTAAATCAAACCAAAAATCGTCTTATTGGAATTGGAATCGGAGCCCCGGGTCCCGTTAATGTCGAAGATGGTTCAATTGAAGTGGCTGTTAACTTAGGATGGGAGAACTTCCCGCTACAAAATATTCTAGAGATAGAAGCATCCTTGCCAGTTGTTGTAGATAATGATGCCAATATTGCTGCAATCGGCGAAATGTGGAAGGGTGCTGGTAAAGGGGCTAAGAACTTAATTTGTGTAACATTAGGAACGGGTGTAGGTGGTGGGATTATTGTGAATGGTGAGATTGTGCACGGGGTGAATGGAGCGGGTGGTGAAATTGGTCATATTACATCTGTTCCGAAAGGAGGTTCAGCTTGTAATTGTGGGAAATCGGGATGTTTAGAAACTGTTGCGTCAGCAACAGGAATTGTCCGTTTAGCACAAAAGGAACTATCTTTTACTGATTGTACTAGTAAATTAAGGGACTTTTATGAGGAAAAGCAAACCCTAACAGCCAAGAAAGTTTTTGATACTGCAAACGAAGGGGATGAAATTGCTAAGCAAATCATTCAACAGGTTGTATATCACTTAGGACTGGCTCTTGCCAATTTAGCTAATAGCTTAAATCCAGAAAAAATTGTACTAGGAGGCGGAGTTTCAAAAGCAGGTGGCACACTTTTGGGACCTTTGAAAGAGGAATTTATTTCTTTTGCTTTTCCAAGAGTGGCTCAAGGTGTTGAGATTGTTACTGCAACACTAGGAAATAATGCAGGCGTAATTGGAGGAGCGTGGCTGGTAAAAGAGAAACTGTTGATAAATTTAAATAAATGAAATGTGCATTCCTTTGAAAAAATTAGGGGGGCGGTTTTGTTGAAATCAAATCAAGAAACCCTTGAAGATTTAAAAAAAGAATTGCTTCGAATCGGTTCAACGAATCAAAGGGATTATGATTTAATGAAGAGGAAAAACCAAGTATTTAGTACAACTATTTGTCGAAGATTAAAATTATGTTGGCCAAGGGTTGTCGAGAAAACAGGGCTAATATCTTTAAAGAGATAATAGTACCAATTTTTATCATTCAAAACCTCGTCATATTTTTTCTATATTTTGTTCAATTAAGTAATCTTAATAAAAATTGGTAAATCATATTCCATTCGTTCAAATACATTCATGATTTTGTAATGTGCCGTGAGTTACATAAAATAATTAATGAAAAGTTTTCGTGTGTAGTAAAAATATTAAGATTACTTTTTACAAAGTGCCTTATATTTAGATGGATTAAATAGCATCCCCAGTGGCATGCTTTTGGCATCCAACTTAAAATAATCAGCGATAATTTTTGATTATTAGAAAATACAATAGGTAGCAAACCACTTGATAAATAAACATTTATAGAAACTGTCGGTAACACTAAATAACTAGAAAGAATACAAGACTCGTCCTTGACAGGGTTGAGGTCATATACAATAACGCAGATTAATGGTCAATTTCGTAATATGCTAAACAGTAAAAATTTAATAAAGTAAATAAAATAATCTGCAGACCACTTAAAACAGGATCTGCAGATGATGTCGGTAACAAGGGTTTGGTGCCGAATAGAAATAAAGTGGTAACATTTTGGTCACGAACTCAAAATAACTAACGATAATAATTAATAACAAAATTAATAAAATTGACGTAAAACCCTTTAAGAATAAGGATTGCTAATAACTATTGATACTTAAAAATAACTTTAAATAACACTTTTCCTCTAACTTCAAAACTGTCTATGTCAATAACAAATTTACTCATTTATAATAAATCAAAAAGTCTCGAAAAGTATTTACGAGACTTTTTGTATTTGTGAAGAAATTTTACTCCCTGCAAGTGCTAGGGGACGATAGGAATATTAATTTCTCACAAAATAAATATTATATATCGACATATATGTTATAAATTTCATATATTATATAATTGTTGTTATTTCCGATTATATAGTATATTGCATTATTACTATTAAATATAAATCATATTAATATGATTATTTAAACTCAGAGATAAAAGGTAAGCGGATATTGTATCTTTAACAATAAATGATCTTTTTAAAAGAGGAGACAAATATTTGTATATACAATCTTTTTTCTTTAATTCTCAAACAATTAACCTACAACGAATTTACATGTAGGATTGTACATAAAAGAAAAGATAAATGCGCTAGAGAGTAAATCTCCAGCTCCAAAATTAATAAGGGATCTTTTGTTATTTAATTTAAAACATCTAGATAATATTAAATATTAGACTTTCAATATTGGTTTAACATGTTTGGTGATTTACAGCTATTGCAAATAAAAATTAAAGGAATAGAGAGAGAGTTTTCCCATAAGCAATCTTGCAAAAGGGCACTCAAAAAAGAAGTAACCTGAATTCCCATTTGATATTCATCACCATGCGGTATAATTGTAACCCCCCCTTGATTCAAATTCCTGAATTCACATGTTTGTGTGCATCTTTGTGACGAGTTCCTTCTATTAATTCGTGATCTATTTTTATTTTCATTATAGTCTCGACTAATTATTAAAGTGATTATTAGATGTTACCGTTTTTGAATTATCACTGCTAATATTTGAATTCAAATCATGGATTTTACTCTATTTTGTTTACGAAAATGCTAAGTTCCGATAATATATAGTTATCGGAACTTAGAACCGGAAAAACCAGCCGTTAAGGAGGTTCGATATTATGTTAACTGAAAGTGGAAAATTTCTTCAGATTGACAAAGAAACGCTGGAAAATATTAAATTCTACATACAAAACTCTAAAAGTAGTAACACCCAGAGAAGTTACGCGTCGGATTGGAAGCATTTCACAGAGTGGTGTGAGTTGAATGGACGTGATCCTCTTCCGGTATCTGCTGGCACGCTTTGCCTTTATTTATCGGAATTGGCCTCAACACATAAATATTCGACCATACGAAGACGAGTTTCTTCTATTAATATGGCGCATAAATTCAAACATCTTCTTCCACCTTCCAAGGAAGTGGAGGTTCAAGCCTTATTGGAAGGAATTAAAAGAGAAATCGGTACTCGGCAAGAACCGAAGAAGGAATTGATGATACAGGTCCTTCCGGCCCTAATCGATAAGATTGACACCTCGACTCTTATTGGTGTACGAGATAAGGCCATCCTTTTGTTAGGATTTGCCCTGGCGAGCAGGCGTTCAGAATTGGTATCTATTAACATAGAAGATTTAGAAATTAACGAATTTGGAATGGACGTAAGGGTTCGCAAAACTAAAACGAAGAATGATGATCTTATAAAAGGTGTTGTTTATACGTACAATGAATTTTGTCCAGTTAAGGCAACTAAAGAATGGATTAAAATAAGTAAAATCACTACTGGAGCGTTGTTTCGGTCAATTGATCGGCATGGAAATATCAAGGAGAGGTTGAGTGATAAATCCGTAGCACTCATTATAAAGAAATATATCGGGGAACTTGGGATGGATGCAAACGACTTTGCTGCACATAGTTTGAGAAGCGGGCTTTCAACAAGTGCTGCCATGATGGGAATGACAGAAATTGCTATTATGAAACAAACAGGTCATAAAACCAGAGAGATGGTTGATCGCTACGTTCAGGCAGGCTTACGATACAAAAACAATGCGAGCAGCATTCTGAAAAATTTATAGTTTACAATTTTTAGCACGCTGGAGATTTGCATTGAAAAATGGAGAATTTATTGGAAGACCTAAATCCGTTATATGAAGAGTGGTTTAAAGAGCTTTCTTCCAAATTAAAATGAATGAATCAACTGGTAAATCAATTATAAATAGATTTAATGACATTTATAGTAGTGTTAAAATTAATGTTTAATAAACCATTTTGCTGAAACGGCTTGAAAAAATATTTATTTGAAGCCAGTTTAGATGGTATTAAGTTTGGTGTTGGTCCTGAAACTACTTTTCTATAATTCCTAGTATTAATATTAGTATTAAAGTTAATATTTAAAATTATTTTGCAAAATGCATTTTTTTATAAGAGAAAAAACATGGTAAAAAACTTTAGGTGATTCCCAAGCAGTTGAGGCTAATTTTTAATGGGTTTTTAACCCTATAACTGGTGTACATTCTTATTTACAAATGCAATCACAGCTACTTATATGAAGGGGGAACAAAAAAGCCCAATTTCTCAATTTTAATTCTGAGAAATTGGGCTCAATTTTATTTATATAGGGATGCTAAACTACCAGCAAAACATTTACACCGTTAAGGAAATTCCGGAATAAGTCTTACGACCTTCAAATTTTGGAATCCAGTCACCGTGTGCATCAATTAAATCATCGCACATCGCAATAATGTCATCCATTGATAATTCAGCGGCCGTATGAGGGTCAAGCATTGCTGCCTGATAGATGTGTTCTCTCTTTTTCGTTGCTGCTGCTTCAATTGTTAAAAGCTGTGTATTAATATTTGTACGGTTGAGGGCTGCTAACTGTTCTGGAAGATCACCTACATAGCAAGGGTTGATGCCACTACGGTCAGCAACGCATGATACTTCAACAACAGCTTTTTCCGGTAAATTGCTAATTAGGCGCCCCTTATTTAAAACGTTCCCGCCAAATTTAAATGGAACATTCGTCTCAATCGCTTCAATAATACGGGAACCATATTCGTGAGAACGAGTATGGGTAAGCTGCGCATTATTGACTATCTCGTCGCGCATTTTTTCCCAGCGTTCAATTTGCTCTACACAACGACGCGGATACTCATCTAGAGGGATATTGAATTTCTCAATTAATTCCGGATAATTGCGTTTAATGAAATACGGATGGTACTCAGCATTATGCTCAGATGATTCAGTTACGTAGTATCCGAATTTGTCCATTAACTCGAAGCGGACCATATCATCATGTTTTGTTTGTTGTTTTTCTCTCGCAAGACGTTTAATTTCCGGATATAAATCTTTCCCGTCGCGTTTGATCTCAAGGAGCCAGGCCATATGATTGATACCAGCTATTTTTTCTTCAACACCTTCATGATCCAGACCTAAGGATTTAAAGAGGTGCTCGCTACAAACTTGTACACTGTGACATAATCCAACTGTTTTAACATTTGTATAGCGCAGCATTGCTCCTGTTAATGTTGCCATCGGATTTGTGTAATTTAAAAACAGGGCATCCGGACATGCCTCTTCGATATCCTTAGCGAAATCCCACAAAACCGGAATGGTACGAAGCGAACGGAAAATTCCGCCAATCCCGATTGTGTCAGCAATTGTTTGACGCAGGCCATATTTTTTAGGTATTTCAAAATCTATAACGGTGCTTGGTTTGTAGCCACCAACTTGAATGGCATTAATAACGTATTTTGCTCCTCGCAATGCTTCTTTGCGATCCGAATACGCTTTCACAACTATGTTTGCTTGTAAGCTTTGTTTTAAATTATTTAACATATTTTCCGAGTCTTTTAAGCGTTGCTTGTCTATATCAAATAATGCGAACTCGAACCCAGCTAATGCGGGAACGGACATACAGTCACCAAGAACATTTTTTGCAAAAACGGTACTTCCTGCTCCAATAAACGTGATTTTTGACATAAATTTACCTCCTATAAGGTGAAGCCGGGAATGCCTATAGAATCTTCTAATAGGATAAAAAATTGCTTAAATACCAAATTCATTCCCCGTATTCATCTTTGTATTTTTTGTTGTTATAATAATATTAAAACGTTTACCTAATAACCTCAATGGTAAGTTAGTGTGATTGGAGGGTAAAATATTGTCCTTTATTAATAGAGAGAAACCTGTAAAAGATTATCGAACTTACGGTTTTCGTTTTCAAGATGTGCTTCCTAACGATGTAGCAAACATTTTCGTGCTTGGACGGGAAGAAAAAATGCCCGGCACGGTTTATGATTGGCATGGATTAAAGCGGAAAGATGTTGGCACTTATGTTTTTCAATACACTCTGTCAGGATCAGGAAGGCTTGACATAGCGGATAAAAGCTATACAGTGAAGGCTGGAGAAGCATTCATTGTCGAGATTCCTAGCGATCATCGATATTATTTTCCAAAGGATAGCGAGGGATGGGAGTTTATGTTTATTACATTAGTAGGAAGAGAGGCAGCCGATTGCTGGCGGTTTATGAAGGAACAGAGTGGTCCTGTCTTGAAAGTACCTCCGAATTCAAAGTTGATCCAGCTTTTACTGAAAATCTATCAAGAGACATATGATCAAAGGATTACAGATGCATATTATGCCTCTGCAAAAGCTTACGAGTTTATTATGGAGTGTTACCGTTTCATAAGAAATATTGAAAAAACAACGAAAGATATCTCTCTCCAGATTACAAAAGCTCTTTCCTTTATCCAAACACATTATCATGAACCGATTACACTCGACGATATAGCGGCCGTATCCGGTCTCTCAAGATATTACTTTATTAAGCAGTTTCAACACCAACTAAATATGACACCTGTGCAATACCTTACCAAAATCAGAATTCAAAAAGCGGCGGAGCTTCTTCGTACTACAAGCTCCTCTGTTACGGACGTTGCAGCCCAAGTGGGTTATGCAAATGCCAACTATTTCAATAAGGTATTCCGTAAAATGGTTGGTGTATCCGCCGGGACGTTTCGTGATAGTAAGGAAGTTGTTGAAATTGATCAATTGATCATTGATTAAGTTGATGACAATATGAATTGATAAATGAAAAGGGGATATTCGCATAATAAGGGTACACCGGAGTGGAAAGATATTGATGTAAATCTAGAGGATTATTAGATTCAAGTTCTCTTAACAAAAGAATTGAGAGGACTTCGGAGAAAAAATAAGGGAGAATCAATACGATTCCCCTTTAACTCTACGAAGTAAGCTACCTTATTTTCATTACCGACTAAGCTTTTTTGCATCTCTTTTTCCTAATACCAGGGTTAATATAAATGCAATAATCATCGAGATTACCATGCCAATTACATAATAAGGAATTGATGCTACCTTAATCGAAATAATTCCTGGAAGTCCTGCTGCTCCCATAGCAATGGCTCTTACCTTAAAGAAGGTAACAAATGCAGAGGCTATACCAGATCCGATGATTGCTCCAATAAATGGATATTTAAGTTTCAAATTCACACCGAACATTGCCGGCTCAGTTATTCCTAAAAGGGCAGAAATTCCTGATGCAGATGCAACACTTTTCATTTTTTTATCTTTCGTCATGAAAAAAACGGCAAGAGTGGCTGCTCCCTGAGCTACGTTAGACATGGCTGCAATTGAAAATAGGAATGAACCACCTGTTTTGGCGATATTTGCCAACAATTGGGTTTCAACTGCAATAAAGCTTTGGTGCATACCAGTTATAACGATTGGGGCATAAAAGAATCCAAAAATCCCTCCACCAACAAAGCCTGTTGTATTATATAACCACACGATTCCATCCGTAAAATAATTACCTGCTGAGCGAGTTAACGGACCTACAATTGTGAATGTTAGCGCTGCAGTTATCAAGATTGATAATAAAGGTGTAAATAGGTTATCCAGTGCAGAAGGAATGACTTTTCGTAAGTTGATTTCAATTTTCGCTAAAAGAAAAGAGGAAGCAAGGACCGGCAAAACAGTTCCCTGATATCCAACTTTTTCAATTGTAAGACCGAGAATATGCCATGCTGGAACCTTATGAGCTACTAATGCCGCACCATACCCATACGCATTTAATAAATCCGGATGAACCATAATCATACCAAGTGCTGCCCCTAAAAAAGCATTCCCGCCAAATCTTTTTGTAGCGGAAAAACCAATTAACACCGGGAGGAAGACAAACGCAGCGTTTGCAAATGTATTTATCATTGCTGCTAAGTCGGCAATACTAGGGTTGGCATCAATTAATGATTTTCCGTGGATAAATAAATCTTTTGCGGTTAATACATTATTAAGTCCCATTAATAAACCACCTGCTACGATGGCTGGGATGATGGGAACAAAAATATCTGAAAGTAATTTAATTAATTGAAGAAACGGATTCTGTTTTTTCGCCCCTGCATTTTTTACTTGACTGGTCGACATTTCGCTAATCCCGGTAAGATTAACAAATTGTTTAAAGACTTCGTTTACTGTACCGGCACCAATGATAATTTGAAACTGTCCTCCAGTTGAAAAGGTACCTTTTACAACCTCGAGGCTATCTAAAGAAGCTTGATTGATTTTTCCCTCATCATGCAATACTAAACGCAGCCTTGTCGCACAATGTGCTGCTGCTGAAACATTTTCTTTTCCTCCAATAGCGGTTAAAATGGCTTGTGCGCTTTCTTTGTAATTCATATCCTTTCTCCTTTGTTTTAAGTTTTTATTTGGAACCAATTTCAATCCATGGTAAAAATAAAGTAGTAAAAACAACTTGTTCCATTAAGTGTTACCAGGAACCGGTTCCATTTTATAACATAATGAGAACCGATTCTGAATCAGTAGATAAAAGATGATGCTGATTTCCTTTTGTTTTCTTTTTATTAATTGCATTTCCATATTTTTGATAAATCATGATTAATTGGTCTAATTTCCGACTACAACGAATTGTTTCATGGCTGTTTAAGCCAGTTTCTTTAGCAATCTTAATCAAATCTTTTTTGAGTAGATCGATCTGTTCTTCTAACACTTCAATCTGTAAAATCATCATGCGTACCCCAATTCTTGTAACTGTTTAATTCGTAAATGAGTTACTCGCAGCATAATATGCAAAAAAGGTAACATGTTCATTACAATGTACTATGTTTAAACCTTCTTTAGTCTCCAGAATAGGCTTATAAAATCTCCTTTAATTCTTGGTATCGTAATCCCTATGTTCATAAGCTCATCCCCACCGTACACTTCACCTGTTTCCATATGTTTGTACAAACTATCTCGATCCAATCCTTTTAATTTGAGAATCCGAATAGATGCTGCAGGTTGAGATAATACTCTGAAATAACCAACTATTGTTTCCGAATAATTTTCAGAGACAAAAGACCAGGCGGTTTCATTTCCTTCAAATGGGCTAAGGATACGGTAGAAAGTGCCAAATTGAATCAACGGTCGAATCTCCTTGTAAAAAGCAACCTGTTGCATAATCATTCCCTTTTCTTCTGATGATAATTTTGTTAAATCTAATTCATAACCGAGGTTGCCAGACATGGCTACATGGCCACGCATATCAAGTGGTGTTACTCGGCCAACCTGATTGTTTGGAACAGCTGAAACATGTGAGCCTATAGAGCTGATTGGGTATACCAGACTAGTACCATACTGGATATTCAACCGGCATACGGCATCTGTATTATCACTGGCCCATGTTTGAGGCATAAAGTACAGCATACCTGGATCAAAACGTCCTCCTCCACTAGAACAACTTTCAAATAATATGTTTGGAAACTTTGAAGTCAGCTCGTCCATAACTCGGTACAGTCCCAAAATATAACGATGTGCAGTTTCTCGCTGTCTCTCCGGTGGTAGAGTTGCCGATCCAACCTCTGTCATATGACGGTTCATGTCCCATTTAACGTAACTAATTGAAGTACTTGATAATATTTTAGATAATGCCTCAATAATATAATCACAGACCTCTTTACGAGATAAATCGAGAACCAACTGATTTCTGCCTACTGTACGAGGTCGATTTGGCACGTGCAAACACCAATCTGGATGTTTCCGATACAAATCGCTATCTTCTGATACCATCTCTGGTTCAAACCATAGACCAAATTCCATATCCATATCACGAATACGCATGGCTAAATCTTCTAGACCATTGGGAAGTTTTCTTTTATCTACTATCCAATCTCCTAGTGAACTTTTGTCATCATCTCTATGACCAAACCAACCGTCGTCTAATACAAATAGTTCCATTCCAAGTTTTTTTCCTTCTTTTGCAATCTGCTCGATTTTTTCTGTGTTGAAGTCAAAGAAGGTGGCTTCCCAGTTATTAATTAAAATAGGACGTATACGATCGCGGAATTTTCCTCGACATAAACGAGTACGATAAAGCTCGTGAAAGGTTCGTGACATTTCTCCTAATCCATTTGAAGAATAAACCATAACTACTTCCGGTGTTTGAAAACCCTCATTTGGTTCAAGCAACCATGAAAAATCAAATGGATTAATACCCATAGAGACTCGGGTATTACGATATTGATCTAACTCTACTTGGGTTAAAAAGTTTCCACTGTATACGAAATTAAATGCATATACTTCCCCATGATCTTCATCGGCTCCTTTACGAAGTAATGCCAAAAATGGATCCTGTTGTGGACTACTTGCACCACGACGGCTTTCCATAATGTGAACACCTGGCGTTATCGGACGTCTAGAAATATTTCGTTCGTTTATATGAGCCCCATATAATGATAATAATTCGAACTCATCGTCTCGAAAATCTACACTAGCACTTAATGCTCTCATGATTTTGAGATTTTCATTTCCATGATTATCAAATCGTACAGAGCGAGTGACTACATTAAAATTTCTAAAGACTGTGTAAATTAACGTAACCTTTAATCCAATCAATTCATCTATCATGACAATTTCTAATGTTTCAGCTTCTTTTTCCGATTCAATATAAGTAGATGGCAGACCTTGTAATTTTGGCTTCCCTTCATAGATTTGATGCGTAAGATAACGTAGATCTGTCACAGTAGAGCCATTTTCTAATTGAATCTGGTAAGCGGGTGATCGAAAATCCCCATTTCCATAGGCGGGATACTCAAGTGGTATTGTATCTAATGAAAATGTTCGGTCTAACGGGTCTGGATTTGGTGAAAATCCTCTATCAATGAATGTAACAGGATTACTTTTGCGATATTTTTTAATTCTTTCTCCCCAATATAAATGGACTAAATATCCATCTCGGATTACTTGCATAACATAGCTTGTATTTTTTCCTTTTAAATGAAAAATTTTATTCTCTGAATCAAACTGAATAGTCATATAGCTCTCCTAGATTATTTATTGTATTACTTGTCTCTAAAGTCTTTTTAAGCAATTTGTTGCTTATATAATTCAGGATAAAACTATTTGTTTTGTGGGACAAGGGTAAAAAAGATATACATAAGGTAAATTATTGCTCTTCGTTCGACCACAAATTTCAGTTGGATTTTAATTGTTAATACTATGCTTCTGTCTACAGGGAATTGGAAGGAGTTCCATAGTTAAATTAATTATAAATGGGGTTGAAGTGGATGTACTTATATCGTACAGTCAATTTAGAAGGAGATAACATTGATTATTATCTAAGTGAGTCAAGTGATTACAAGTAGCCAAACGCTTTTTCAAGGAAGCCTTGGCTACTTCTCATATTTTTTCAACCTCGAAGAATACATGATCTTAATTATTAAGTTAAACTACTTTTTAAATAAAATCCGATTCATATCATAATGATTATTATTCCTACGAAATTCCATTGGAGAAATCCCCATATGTTTTTTAAAAACTTTCCCAAAATAATTGGCGCATGTAAATCCCACCATTTTCGCCACCATCTCTAAATTCATTTCAGTTGAAGAAACTAATAGTTGAGTGGCCTTTTCTAATCGGACTTGAGTCAGGTAACGGTTAGGGGTCATTCCTAATTTTTTCTCAAATTCACGAGTGAGATGAAATTTAGAAATCCCTACTGCATTTGCCATATCGTCCAACCCAATTGATTCTTGATACGTTTCATTAATAAACTTCTTACATAGTTCAATCTTAGAAGGCAAAGGCCTTGTCTTTTGTTCTTGATAAAAGTGACTGGTTAACTCCATTACCAGTTGATAAGCGTATTTAGAACACTGATACACATCCTTTATTTGATCTTTCACAGCCAATTCATAGACGGTCCAAGCCAATTGCATAAAGGCTGAATCTTCTTTTACTGAAATAACAGGACCTGACAAACTAAAGAGTTGATGCCAAAAAGGTATGGCTTCTTTTGAAAATTCGATATAGAGTACTTCCCACTCTTTAGAATAGGATGGCAGTCGATAGCAGTGATCACTAGGGATTTCAACAATAAAAACATCACCTGGTTTCTGACTATAAATTTTCCCTTCAATCTCAATTTCTCCTTGACCACTTACAGTATATTGAAATAAGCAATATTCATTAGAGCGGCGTCTTCCATCCCAAATATATGTGGGAGATGAATAAGAGCGCCAGCCGATTCCCTTTAACATTAAAAGAGGCATGGGCATAATAAATTGAAAACCTATTGAAGCTTGAGATAAATCACCCAGCAAGATATTACCCTCCATTTGTTTTTTTTACTCTTGTATCAAATTAACTATCATTTTATCTTAATTATATAAGGAGTTTACCTTTTTAAAAAGTGACTTCAATGGAGGTGAATAACCGCAAGAATGTACAAATCTTGTTTCGTTGACTGTATGTATAAGACCCGGGATTTATGAAAGCGGTAAAATTTAATAACGACAGGCGCTTCAAGAATCAAACATTTCCGTTCCAAATTATTATTATCGAATCAATACCAGGAAACTTCGATTGAAAGTAACCGTTCCTACTTAATTGGTGATTAGAGAAAGCGGTGAAAAAGTAGGTAGGGAGAAGATATGACTTTAGGGGGTGAATCCAGAAAAACTGCAGACAGGATTCTTCATATTGGTAAAAAGGTTTAACATCCCTAATGAATGCTAGTGACGGCCATCACATTTTAATAGGGACATTAAACCGGAGACTCACTAGCTAACAAATGAGTTATAAATATTATATAGTAGTCTCTGCTGATTATATAGTATATGTGTTTACTAGCTAGTAGGAAATATTATTTGAGTTAAGAATTTGTGGGCAGATTTTTTTATCTCGAAACGAAAGCGGATTCAAAGTTTTAGGTTACTGCCAAAAATAGTATTCAGGTATCTTTGATATCTAGTGATAAGAAATTCAACGAACTTATCTAAGATTATTAATAACTAAGTTTGAAGAAAGAAAATGAAACTAGATTGAAAGAAAAGCATCCCAATAAGACTTAGCAATTTACCTTTTTTTAAAAAACTTATTATTTTTCAAATTTAATGGGAGGTTTCAAAATGAAAATAAAATCAAAGGTAATGTTCAAGATTGTTCCAGCAGTTCTTGCCGGCTTGCTTGCCCTTTCCGGGTGCAGTGGCAACAGCACAAAAACATCCTCAGAATCAGGTGGAAGCGCCTCTGGTAAAACAGTGAACCTTACGATGTCTGTTTGGGGAAATCCCGACGAGTTGAAGGTATACCAGAAGGGGATCGATGCTTATACAAAAGAACATCCAAACGTAAAAATTAAAATGATACCGGTGCCTAGTGACGGGTATGAGCAAAAATTATTGACGCAGCTGCAAGGCGGAAATGCTTCAGACGTATTCTATGTTGGCGACACTACCATGGCGAAGTTGGCAAAAAAAGGTGCCCTTGCTGAGTTGGGTAAATTCATGAAGAGTGATGAGAGCTATGCCAAGCCGGATGAATATGCAGTCGGTCTATGGGGCGCTGCCAAGCAAGGTGACAAAATTTACGGTATCTCAGTTGACTGTAATCCAGTGGTTATGTACTACAACAAAAAAATGTTTAAAGACCTGGGCATTAAATCGCCTCAAGAATATTTTGATGAAGGCAAATGGAATTGGAATGCCTTTAATGAAGTAACGAATAAATTAAAAGATGCCGGTAAAAAGGGATTTATAGCCGAACAATGGCTAATGGATACTTGGATTTGGTCAAACGGCGGTCTTTCCTTTGATGAATCAGGAAATTACGTGATGGACCAAAATCAAAAAGCGAAAGATGCGATCCAATTTGTAAACGATTTAATGAAAAAGAGGCAAATCACGTACGCTGGATCTCTTCCAAAAGGACAAGGAATAGATGCGATGTTCATGTCCAACCAAGTGGGAATTGTGGCTGCAGGGCGCTGGTTAACTCCAATGTTCAGCCAAAACAAGAGCCTCAAATTTGATTATATTTCCTGGCCAACTAATACTGGCAACAAAATGGAGCCAGTCCAAATTCCTGTAGCATACATTGCTGTAAACAAAAAGTCTAAAGAAGTAGACGAGGCAATGAAGTTTGCAACATTCTATGTATCAAAGGAAGGACAAAAAGAGCGTTTAACCGGAAATGGTAGCGCAGTTCCTTCAGTAAGCGGTATTGATGACATAGTAACGAGCGACAAGACAGTTGAGCATTCACAATATCTAATCGATGGTCGTGAAACAGGTTTTGCAAGCGGCTCTCCTAAACTATTTAAAGGACAAGTTCCTGGCTTGAACAAGGAGATTGAAGACCAATATGACTTGTTGTTCCTAAAAAAGCAAGATGTGGATACAACCATCAAGAAAATTTCAGAAAAATCAAAGAAAATGATAGAAGAATTTAAAGCGGGTAACTAATTTTACTAAAATCATAGGGAAAGGGAGTTGATAGAATGCTTTCCCTTTCTCTACTATCATTGAAAACGGAGGGTGAGTTCCATGCATAATCGCCAAAGGACGTTAGCAGGTTATTTATTTATCACACCGCAATTAATTGGCCTATTTGCTTTCTCTTTATTCCCGGTTATTTACGCACTTGTATTAAGTTTCACAAAATGGGACGGGTTTGGTGCAAAAACATTTGTAGGTTTTGCCAACTATTTGAAGCAGTTTGAAAATCCGGATTTTTGGATGGCAATGAAAAATACAGTATATTATATGGTTTTAGTGATTCCAGCGAGCATTATTCTTTCCTTACTCCTTGCGGTTGCGCTTAACAAGGTGAAAGGGAAGGAGATCTATCGGATATTTTACTTTATGCCTGTTGTAACAAGTTCCGTATCTATCGGGGTTATTTGGATGTGGATTTTAAACGGTGACTTTGGAATTTTGAATCTGCTGCTTTCGCATATCGGAATTGAAGGGCCAAAGTGGCTGACCGATACCCATTGGGTTATTCCGGCAATTGCAATTTTAAGTATTTGGTGGGGACTTGGTAATAACATGGTTATCTTTCTCGCAGGTTTACAAGGAATTTCCAAAAGTTATTATGAGGCTGCTGAAATTGACGGCGCTTCCCGTTTTCGTAAATTTTGGCATATTACCTTGCCATTGCTCTCACCTACAACATTCTTTATTGCCATCATGTCTATCATTGGCTCCTTCCAAGTATTTGACCAGGCCTTCGTTATGACGAACGGTGGTCCTGCGAAATCTAGTTATACACTTGTATACCATATTTATCAACAAGGGTTTATTGACTTTAAAATGGGAGAGAGCGCTGCTTCTGCGATGATTCTGTTTGTGATTATTTTAATCTTCACTCTTATCCAATTTAAAATGTCGAAAAGGTGGGTTCACTATGCTGAATAATATAGTCACAGCAGTTAAAAAGACAGCCATTCCAGTCGTACAGACAAAGGTGAAGAAAAGGGTAAAGCCATCTCAAATTATTCTTCATGGCATCTTAACTCTTGGCGCTCTTACTATGATCTTCCCGTTCCTTTGGACGGTAATCAGTTCCTTGAAGGACATGTCGCAAATCTTTCTCGTACCTCCGGTATGGATCCCTCATCCAATTCAATGGTCTAATTATCTGAATTCATTGACCGCAATGCCGTTCGGAAAAGCATACTGGAATAGCTTCTATATTACTAGTACGGTTGTGTTGGCTACATTGCTAACTGCATCTATGGCAGCTTACGCGTTTGCAAAAATTCGTTTTACAGGAGCAAACGTTTTATTCATTCTTTTCTTGTCTACAATGATGATTCCCAAGCAAGTAACGATGATTCCTTTATATATTATCATGGGGAAAATTGGATGGCTGGATTCCCACCTGTCCCTGATTGTACCTGGTGGTTTATTTAACGCCTTCGCTGTATTTTTACTGCGGCAATTTATCATGGGTATTCCAAAAGAATTGGAAGAGGCAGCCGTCATTGACGGAGCAGGCTACTTCAGAATCTACTGGAGCATTATTTTACCACTGATACGCCCTGCCCTGGCTGCTGTTGGTATTTTCGTATTTTTAGGGTCATGGAATAACTTCCTTGACGCCTTAATTTATTTGAACACACCTGAGAAATTTACAGTTCCATTACTGCTAAATACGTTCAAAGGTTTATATGTGTCTGACTGGGCATTGATGATGGCGGGTACAACAATCTCTGTTATTCCAGTACTTATTATTTATATCGTTGCACAAAAGCAAATTATAGAAGGTGTCACGATTACAGGTATTAAATAATTGCGGGAAAAGGGCACATTTACAAAATTTTAAAAACCAGTGGTGAAAATATGAACTTTATGAACAGCAAAGTGTATTCAACATTCGAGGTAGTTTGTAATCTTTTTCTGTTAAATTTGCTTTGGCTTCTGATGAGTTTGCCTGTCGTAACGATTTTCCCGGCAACCGCTGCTATGTTTGGGGTTGTGCGACAATCGGTTTTGTATAAGGATTCCAGCGTTTTTACTTCGTTTTTTCGCTATTTTAAGGAAAATTTTAAGCAAAGTTTTCTACTGGGGATTTTGTGGCTGACTTTTGCCTATATATTCTATTCTGACTATAAGTTCATATACGGATTAGGTTCCATCCGTAACGTATTGTTGCCGGTTCTGCTTTTTGTCGGCGTTTTGTATACTTTTACAACCGTATTTTTGTTTCCTGTCATGGTTCACTACAAAACGAATTGGCGTGTATTGCTAAAGAATGCGTTGTTCTTTTCACTTTTACATTTTCCGATTACCCTTCTAGGTCTTGTTATCTTGGTTGCAACGGCAGTGATCGCAATGGCACTTCCAATTACAGGCTTTATAATTTTTAGTATCAGCGCTTACTGGATATTTTCACTTTGCAACCGTGTTTTTCGGAAAATAGAACAGGTAAAGGTTATGGAATCCGTCAACTAATAATGTGATCTCGGGTTTTCTCAAATATAAAATGACAATTTAGTAGGATTATAATGACAGCTGAAAAACAAGAGGGGGAGTTCCCCTTTTGTTTTTCAGCTTTATTGGTTAGTATATTGCGCATCTCTTTGTATCAAACTAGTGTAATTACGGGGTAGTTTAACTTAATGGAAGGCGGTATGAAGTAGTGCAGAATGAATGACGAAAAAGTCTGAGATACTCCATTAAATGGCACTTAAGAAAATCTTAGAATCCTTTGGATTCACCGTAAAAACTTACAGAATTAAGGGAGATTGAAATTGCAAAAATAATAAGGGGGAACTAGAACGTGACCTCGGAAAAAATCATCGTAAAACATAATGATGAAATTTTGTTTAAAGGAGTTTCAGTTAAAGTAAAACTTGGTGATGGTAAATCGTGTCTACTATCTTTTAAATTTGTGAGCTGTATGTAAATACAGTAATAAAAATTCTCGAAATAGCAATTTTCGAGAATTTTTATTTTGGAGTTAGAATTCCAGCTATTATTGGTTTTACTCAAAATTAATAGAGAAAAGGGATAAAATTTCACAATTAACCGTATATGTTAATAATAATATTAAATAATATTTAAACATATATGATAAAACATATTATATAGAATATATTATAATATATATTTTATTAAATTGTATTTAAAATATTCATCATATATTTGTCCCAAGTAGAGTTAAAAAGTAAAGAGAAGAAATTTTACATGTAATCGAACGCTTTAAATTATTCGTTAAATAGCGACTCATAAATTAATTAAATATTGAAACACATTATATACAACAAAATTAGATGGAAGGCAATACATAAAAGGATAGATAAATGTGTTTTTTGGCAAATCTCCATATATCAAATTATAGAAATAAAGTTGAAGTTCATCATAGGGTGTTTCCACCAAAATTAGAAGGTACAAGCGTACCCAAATATTATGAAAATGGACCTTTAAGGAACACCATACCACATCAAATGAATGCAAAAATATAACAAAAAATAAAAAGATGTATGCTCTACGATAATAAATTATATCTTTAAAACAAATTAACTTTATTTAAATGAAGATATGAGTTATCCTGGTTGATACGTTCTAAGTATATGTTGGTTGTGGAAACATCCGAATGGCCAGCCCAATCCTTTACGACAGCAAGAGGAACGTCATTCTCTAGTAGAAGAGTAACAAATGTATGACGGAACCAGTGAGGCGTTACGCTTAAAATCCCATAGCTTTCGTTGAAAAATCGGGTTGCAGCGGCAGCCCTTTTTCTTGTTCCACTAGTGGGAGTTTAGTTGAACTAAAAATGTTAAAATAATGAAAAAACATTTTATATAAAAGGGGGGGAATGTAAATGAAAAAAATAATAGTTGTTTGGGTAGTTCTACTTGGGGTAGTGATTTCTGGATGTGGAAAAACGAACGGTGAATCAACCAAAACTTCTCCAGAAAGTTCGAAGCAAAAACCCAAAACAACTGAAACAACATCACAAAGTTCGAAGCAAAACACAAATCCGGCAGTGAAAGCATCGCCATCCAAAAGTTCAACATCTTCAGAAATACCACAGGCGAGTGATAATATCAGCGATGTTTGGCTGGCAACAGGAAAACGGGATGGGGTAAGTAGCACTTGGTACTTTAACAATGGGCAATTAACAGTCAATAACGTGTACCATTTTTCTTTTACAATCGCTAAAAATAAAGATTCTCATGGGTATACGGTTGTAACGATATCAAATAAAGAAGGCAAAAAACATGCTCTCTTATTGAAAAGAAATGGCAGTAATTTTGACGGTAGAACTGTTGAGGGTGAGGATTATGTAAAATATTTAGCGGATGGCACGGTTCCAAGTGGACAATTTATCGAATTTATATATCAACAGAAACAGGAAAAAGTTGTTTCCCAAAATGCTTCGCTTGAAGAGATGGAGCATTTAAAGAAGACGCTTAGGACCTATATATTTGATACGTATATGCCGGGTCCTGATTATGTTTATGCTAAAGGTATCAACTGGTCTGAGAATTTCTACGATAATTTAAACGCTAATGAGATTTGGAATGTTATAGAGGAATTTAAGAAAAAAAATAACGGTAAAGAAGGAACTCTCTTTGAACAAGCCCAGTACCTTTCTTGGAATGCGCCTATAAAAGATAATTGGAAAGAGCTATTTTTTGAGGATTGGAATAACAGTAATAATAGGGAAGATGAAATAGTAAAATTAATTGATAAAGGTGATACTGTATGGGTTTATACGGATTCTGTACCTTATACTGGAGAAAAAGATAATTATCCTATTGAAACAGTAGATAAAAGAACTGGTTCTTGGCACGGATAGAATTTACTAGAAGACTTGCCGACTCTATTTTAAAAAGAAAGTATAAGATTTTCACCCACTACAGTTTGATAAAATAAGTTGTGTTTTTGTTGGAATCCTCTTCAACTCCCTCAGTTTGATACGAGTATCTCTTGAATGCTCACTTATTCGCAGGATTTCATAACCTCTATAAATAGAATGACGGGTAATTGGAATGAATTCAGATCATTTGGCTTCGTGAAGGCATAGTTAAATAAAGGAGTTAGCTAATACTCCATATTTTACCATATGATGTACATTCTCCACGCCGCCCCTGGAGGCTTTCCCTCCCATGTCTCAACGGGTCAATTGCCCTATCATTCCTTCGTCATGCCTATCCAAGGGGTGGAGGCCAGTTATGCTAACCTGATGGGTCAGTGCCCTTTTGTTCAATAAACCTGGTACTCCGTACATATTTGAAATCCTACGAATAAGACAACATTCAAAATTAAAGTTAACTATCTTAATTGAAACATTTTATTAACTAATGTTTTATTTCTAAGCTGCTAAAGGGATTAATTCTTGTATTTTATTTGGACAGTAAGACTCGTTTCGTCGTGCTATTCCTACAAAAATCCTTGCTAGTTTACCGATCAGTTTCATTATTGATTTCATTTTCTTTATCTTCTTAACCTTCACATTATAGGAATGCATGGCTTTAAATTCAGGGTTATTCATCACAAGGCTCATGGTTGCTAAGTAGAGGAAACGTCGTAGTCTCGACCTTCCACGCTTCGAAATAACAATCTGACCTTTCCACTTGCCAGAACTTGCTTCAGCTAGATGTAATCCTGCATGACGTAATAGAGAGTTTCCGTGAGAGAATCCACTTAGATCACCTGACTCACCTAGTATCCCAGCTAATGAAATTTCACTTATTCCTTTAATCATAAGTAGTTTTTTTGCAAATGGAATATTGTTGAGAACTTCTGTAACTTGTTGTTCAACTCTTTCGAGTTGTTTTACAGAGAGGTCATATTCTTCTAATAATTGTTCTAGATGGAATTTATAAGCATCAAGTGCTTGTCCCGTTCCAATAGAACATTTTGCTAGATTGATCAGTAATTGAGCTTTTTTAGGTCCTGGTTGTCTTTT
>NZ_JAGGQR010000023.1:0-10159 GCF_018613205.1 Bacillus sp. ISL-46 | reverse complement strand
GTCAAAATACAGGCAGTAATATTGTCCTTATGGACATCCATACCGCATGCTCTTTCAATGACTACATCCATTGAAAACATCCTTTCTACGGCGATCATTATAATTAGAGGCTGGTGCAACAACCAGAATAGGATTAATCTACCATGTGTGCTTCCCGTAAGGGAGCGACAGTCAGTGGTGCACCGTGGTCGGTGGAGTCAGACTAACGGATGGGCTCTAACGCACCATAGTTCAGCGACCTTCCTCTCCCAGCCGTAGAATCAGTATTGACGGTTCGTGACCATTTTCATTCTCTGTGGTGAAGCGCTGATTTTTGCGCTTCATGGATGGCTAACGGGGCAGAATAGTTGAAAAACAAAAGTACATAAATATTACAAACAAATAAGACGGGTGAAAGGAATTTAAATAATAGGAGTTCTTATAGGAGAATATGCCTTTTGTGT
This sequence comes from Bacillus sp. ISL-46, assembly GCF_018613205.1. Taxonomy (NCBI): domain Bacteria; kingdom Bacillati; phylum Bacillota; class Bacilli; order Caryophanales; family Bacillaceae; genus Bacillus; species Bacillus sp. ISL-46. Next base: position 9,716 of record NZ_JAGGQR010000023.1, on the reverse strand, counting down.
ATAAATATAAGATGAAGGGAGGGATAAATTTATGTATGAGGCAAAAGGTTTTCAAAGTACAGACTTCGCAGAACTTATTCGGGTAGTTAATGATTTTCTTGGCTCATTAGAGGAAGGAAAGCTGATAGATGTTAAATACAATGCTGTTCCTCTTGCTGTAAGCATGCACACAGAATATGGAGTGAATCCTGATACAAAATATACGGCAATGATTATCATAAAGAAATAGTGAGCTCAATGGATTTTTCTGTATCTTGACATTTCTAACAAAAAATGTTATGATTAAAAAAGAATTATTTTTGTTCGGTGTAAAGGATTTGTAACTTTTCATCTTGATGATCACTGAGAGCAGGGATAGTATTACATTGTGTGTGTTTACACACTAGGAGGCAAAACAAATGGAAAAAGGTAATGTAAAATGGTTTAATGGCGAAAAAGGCTTCGGATTCATCGAACGTGAAGGTGGAGACGATGTATTCGTTCATTTCTCAGCGATTCAAGGCGAAGGTTACAAAACTTTAGAAGAAGGTCAAGCAGTGACTTTTGATGTGGAGCAAGGTCAACGTGGACCTCAAGCTTTAAACGTACGTAAAGCTGCTTAATTTTACAAAACAGGGAAGGCAGGCTCTTTTATGGGAGTCTGCTTTTCTTTTTTCTGTGAAACAAAGAACCCCTACTCGTAAAGGAGTAGGGGACATGAAAACAGTAAATCAAATGGTAAACCAAGTGTAGCATATAATTAAGGATTATCCTAATTTAATGAGAGTGGCTTATAAAATGACTCTTATTTTTATGAGATACTTGAAGGATATTTTCTGCTTCGATTCTAATGGACTATCAAGGCGTATTGGGTATTTATGTTAAAATAAAGATTGTGATGAATTGCACTTAAAGTAACGGGTAGCGATTGCTGAACAAGGCAGTCGCTTTTTGTGTTATTTGCACAGGAAGGTTTTATATAGAATAATAATATTAAGGTTAGTAGAGGTTTCAGAATATACGCGTGAAAATTAACCTTCCCTTTATTGGTAATCCGACACGATTCCTATTGTTTTTGCTTTTTCTGATTTTTAAAGAAAAAGTAGTTGACACTGAAAATAAATTTATGATATTATTAAAAATTTGATAAAAAATAATATATATGTTAGGGTTAAGAAGGTTACCATATATGGAGGTGGATTATTTGTTTCAAATTGGCGATAACATTGTTTATCCAATGCACGGAGTAGGTATAATTAAAGCCATAGAAGAAAAGGAAATCTCAGGGGAAAAACAACAGTATTATGTCATAAAAATGTTAATCGGTAATATGCAAGTCATGATTCCTACGGGTAAAATATTGAGTTCAAGTATACGCCCTGTTACTGACATAATTGCATTAAAACACATCATAAACATTTTTCATCATGGAGAATCAGATAGATTACTGCCGTGGAAACAAAGGTATAAAGTGAACACGGTCAAAATAAAAACGGGTAAAATACAAGAATGTACTGAAGTTGTACGTGATTTAATTCGTATGAAGAAAGAAAAAGCACTTAATACAAGCGAAAAAAAAATGTTAGATAACGCACATGAATTTTTGATTAGTGAACTGGGATTAATTAAAGGGATTACTGAAAATCAAATAAAAAGTTTCTGTTAAGGTTAATTTAAGATAATGTATTACATCTCCCGAAAATATCCTGAATTTTTTGGGAATATGTTTATTATTAAAAGTAAATCATTTCAAAGACATTCAACTTCTCCAACTCACCTTTAGAGCATTAACCTCTTTTGTTATTTCTACAATCTAATCCATTTTTATTATTTAAATTTCTTTTACGAACGTTTGAAGTTTCATCAAATAACTCGATAAAATAGTCACTTGATTTTTGCAATCCTGATTCACACTGGCACGGACAAGGAGCCGTAAGGATGAATGAGAGGTAGGGCTTTCATTGTTTTAGGTATACAATATATTATTTAAGTCATTATTTCTAGAAGAAAAAACAATCAATCTCACCTCTATCTTTAAGAATTTTTTACATCTACTGAGACAGTGAATAGTAATTGTTTATCTTCTTTACGTAAAAGAGAAAAACGAATTGGTAACACCATATGGTCAACTACAAAAATGGTTTCCAGACCAGGAAACCATTTTTTATTTTATTTACATAACAATAGTAAAGATTACTGGTGATGGTTTTAAATCCTTTGATGAAGGGCAACGCGTACAATTTGATATTCTAAAAGGACAACGTGGCTCTCAAGCAGAAAACGTTTCTAAAATTTAATTGATCTCCTACCCCTTTGTAAATATGAACTCTGATCATAGGGGGGACCAAGCATAATCACCGCTTTGTACTTGAGTATACTTTTGTCATTTCCTTTTACTTCAATGGTTTCCCCGAATAATGGGACGAGGGGACAGGTCCCTTGTCCCATGAGACTACTTGTCCAATACTCTATCCCTAGCAACTTTTCTCGAACGAGTAAGTTGCCATCTAGAAGAACAAAGGAACCACCCACTCTCCACAAGAAGATACTATAAAAAGGTCCCGTATTAATAGATCCAATAGTAGCTTTTTCTTGTTCCTGTTAAAGGAGATATTATTGATGACCCAGATTTTGATTCAAGATTTCATAATGGATATAAGGTTGTAAAAGTTACCCTAAATTATGAGACAAATGAATGCTATGTATCTACATCCACTTGCAATTGAATTAGAGGAAATTAGTATCAATGACTATATAGAAAAATTTGTAGCACATGAATGGCGTATTGTTTCAAAAGAAGAATTATTAACCTGCTAAATGAGAAAGATTCACCGCATACCACTGCATGTTATTGAAGTAACGGGCAGGATAGTTGAATAAGAAGATGCATTTTATTTAGCAATAGAGGACAAATTATATATAAAGTTAATACCGAAAGGACTTATAAAATGGTTAAAGTGGTTTTTTTGGTCTATATTTATTATTCCTTGGATTTCTTTGATCTTTTTAGACCGTTTAGCAATTCGAAGATATATGCCTGTTGCTCTATTTGCCACAGTGCTCAACACAATATTGGCACAAATGGCTTGGTCATATAACTGGTGGAAATTTAAAGAGACTCTTTTTAGCTGGGACAAAATAGCACCATTATTTACTGTATATGGCATATTCTTGGTAGGTACAATATGGATATTTTATTTTACATTTCGTAAATTTCGGATATATATTATTGTTAATTTAATAATCGATCTCTTCTACGGGATGGGTCTTACTAAAATGTTAAACAAGCTAGAGATAAGAGAAACTGGTAGTTTCTCTCCACTCAAAAATCTTTTGACAATGACAATACTAGCCGTCATTCTATATCTTTATCAGTTATGGCAGGAAGATATCTATGATAAGGAAAAAGTTAAGTGAGAGGTGATTTTTTTGAAATTTAAATTCATCCAAAAATTAAATGTTATGTACTATAGTGCCTTAGTTGGATTAGTTTTAACAACAATCTATACTGCGTTATTAATGGTTACCGTTAAACGGACTTCTAAAAGAGTAAAGTACATCTATCAGAACCAAAAAAATTGGAGGAAGGATTAAAGTACTAACCTATAATCTTTAAGTTAGTTTAAGCAATTAAGGAAAGAACCTTATTAAACTATAGGGTGCGTTTGTTGAATAAGACGTTAATTTATAAAAGCATGTATTATTAAAAAAACATGCTTTTATGTTGGGATGAATCTCAAAAATTTATATGTTGTTAGTGCAAAATATCGCCTAAAATCTATGATAAATAACTCCTAAAATGACAGGAGTTCAAAAAAAGAGTCATGAGAAGTTATTAAAACTTGACTCACAGCTGTTTTAACAAGAATATTCATAATCTTCTCCCTTACTCTTGAATATAAACACTTTCACCGATATAGGCATTTTGCTCTAGATTATTAATTATAAAATCTGCCAAGTTGACACGATAGCAGATTTGCCTTTGAAATCGCCGTGTTTATAAGGTGTCTTACCTTCTTCATAGGTGATCCATGAAGGCATAACGATCGTATAATCCAGCCCAGATTCACTTACCATTTTATTTTGTTTTGGCATATCGCCAAACCAGGGACTAAAAGGTATAAGTGCTAATCTTGTAAGAACACCTAATTTTTTACGTGCTTCAGGACTTGTTCCAAAAGCTGTTAAAAGCTCAAGACGTTTTATATTTTGATTTTTCATAGCTTGAATAATATTTGTAGTAGGCTTTGCAACCCCACCTGAACCTGCAAATACAATAATGACTGCATCGCTATTTGCTAAAGCCAGTTCAATATCAGATATATCATCATAATCCACTGCAATATGTTTTACTAACGGGTGAGTGCTTAACGTTTTACCTGTACGCGTTGCTGCTACTACGTGATGTCCACGACTTATTGCTTCCTCCAAAACATACTTGCCGACCTTACCACTCGCTCCAAATATTGTAATTTTCATTGTTCTCTCCTTATTCTGTATGTTGAATTGTTTAATAAGTTCTAAAAAAGTCCTGTCTTATGACAGAACTTAGATTAGATGTTTATTTAAGATTTTTCGTAAAAAATTCTTCTAATTTATCAAATGGAATTTTTTTCATATTATCATATAACGTCGCATGCCATGCATCTGAGACAATTAATAATTCTTTTGGTTCTTTAGCTTTTTCATAAGCCACTTCACTTAAAGGCTTTGAGAATGCCTGTTCTCCCGCAATAAATAAAGTTGGTCGTGGCGAAATTTCATCAATATAATTCATAACTGGTGTATTCATAAATGAAAATGGCATCGTCGCATTCCAGCTACCATTTGATAGAATTGAATTATCATGGAAGCCACGTGGTGTTCTATAGAATTCAAACGTTTCTTTGGTATCCATATCTGGATTTTCAGGAAGTTCTGCTGGTAATTGATCGGCCATTGGTGCGAATGTACCATTTTCTGCATCCGCCCAGCGTTGTTGACTTAATGACTCGAACAGTTGTGTACGTTGTTCTAATGGAAGACCACCCAAGCCTGCTGAGTTGTCATACATCGATACTGTTGCGATAGCTTTGACACGTTTATCCATAGAGACTGCATTAAGAGCAATTGAGCCACATCCACATATACCAATCACACCGATACGTTCACGGTCAATATTGGATTGAAGTCCTATTCCATCAACGGCTGCCATAAAATCTTCAGTGTTGATGTCTGGTGCTGCAACATTACGGGGTGTCCCACCACTTTCACCCGTGTATGAACCGTCAAAAGCTAGTGCAGCGAATCCAAAAGATGCCATCTCATTGGCATAACGCCCAGATGCTTGTTCTTTAACAGCTCCGAATGGTCCACCGATTACAAGTGCAGGAAGTTTTTTGTCGTCTGCATCTTTTGGTAAATATAAGTCACCAGCTAATTCTATACCAAAACGGTTTGTAAAACGGATTTCTGTTCTTGTAACTTTTTCATTTAATTCAAATGTAAATTTTCGCATGTTTTTTTCTCCTTCTATTAGAAATTTAGTCCTGCCTTCCAACTTCTCCATTGAAAAACGGGCTACTTTTTGACCACCTATATATATTTTTAGCAGAAACGAATTCTTTCGCCACCATGACCACCATGTTTTTTAACCAGTCTACACATAGAAGAAATAATGCGCGCATATGTATTATATCTTCTATGTGTATAATATAATAGGGAAACAGAATGTTTTCAATCGTCAATTTCGGTGAATCCACGCATTAACGCACGAATTGATTGGAATTGCGCATTAATTATTAAGAAAGTTAAGGAGGCTATGACAATGATTAAAGTCGATAGAAGGATACTTAAATCTCAAGATGCCATAAAAAACGCTTTTGTTGAACTCATGTCAGAAAAAGGGTTTGATAAAATTACGGTAAAGGATATTTGCATTGGAGCGAATGTGGGGAACAGAACGTTCTATCTTCATTACCTTGATAAATATGATTTATTGGATAAACTCATTGAAGGACATATGCAGGAGCTTAGAAAATTATGTGACCCTCTATCTGACATAAGCTTAAAAGAAGCTCATATTATTTGGTTTGAATACTTAGAAAATCATTATTTATTTTTTTCGACGATGTTAATAGGGCAAGGAGCTTTTGCTTTTCGGAAACACTTCTTAGAATTGATCATCGAAGAATTAAAGCATGACGAAAATATCCTCAAAGGGAAAAACGAGGGGGTCAGTGAAGCCCTGATTCTTACCTTCCTTGGGTCAGCTATCGTAGGGGTAATTGAAACCTATCTCATGAAAGGAATTCCTGATCCGCTTGAAGTTGTAGCAGAACAACTGGGGATGTTATTAGAAAGAAATCTGTAATTGGTAGAGATTCTATTTATACAATTAAATTGGATAATTTCAGAGGGTAATCAGTTTACATATCGCCATATTATCGGAAGGGAAGAAGCTGGAGTGCGAGGAATGGAGGAGTAAAAAAGGGGGTTTTGTGAAGAAATTCACTTAAACTATCGGGGTGCTTTACTTCAATAGGGAGTAAAGCTTTTTTCTTCTTCAACTAAATGGCAGGTTAGCTTAAGAAGGTGTTCCCTTATCTTAAGGCATAAGAATACTAATAAATTCAAATAATATTATTAATGTATATCGTATTGGGAAGTGATTAAAATTCATATAGCAATAGCAATATGGGCTATTTTGGCTGCTATGTATTGGGGGGATTGGAAAAATTTCAAACATTACTATCCAACGATAATTTTCGTTATTGCTGGCGATTTTTTATATAAAATCTTTGCACTTAATAATTATCATTTATGGAAAATCCAAAAAGACTATATTATAAATCATATTACGACTTACCTTTTGTACGTTTTAATAACCTTTTCATTGTCCACTTTTATCTTCTTATCAACTTATCCCACCCCATTAAAAAAACAAATAGTTCATATTTTGAAATGGGTCTTTATTTATAGTGTAGTCGAATGGATTGGTTGGAAATTTGGGCGGATTACTTATTATAACGGGTGAGTATTTGGTGGTCGATTTTTTTTAACGTCAATATGTTTATAATGATGCGAATTCATTATGTTAATTTCTTGTGGGCTATTACATTAAGTATTTTATTTACATTTTTTTACTTGTTTGCCTTCAATTATATATAAAATCGAACATAGAAATTCTTGAACTAAAGGGTGCTTTACTTGAATAAAGAGTAAAGCACTTTTTCTTATTGAAGTAACGGATGCAGGTTAGTTCAATAAAAAATAAACGCCAATTGAACCCTTTGGCGTTTCCTTTTATTGAAGAATCACTAATTTCTTTGAGCTAGTGTACCTAAGTTTCCTCGGCACGATATATAAATTTTAAAAGCATATATCTCAAAAAAATTCCAATCAGTATTCCGATGGGTAATGACAACATTGGTAACCAAATAGGTCCGAGTAACATTCCGTTTACTTTAAATGTTGCTGAGTAAATAAGCCCTACTGTAACTAAATAGGCGGAAAACACAAACGGAAGAAACGCTAAGGATGCTTTTTTACCGTTTGCATCACTGTAAGCATCCCAAATCGCAAAAAAATAAAGACAAGGATAAAACATCAACCATTGGTAATTCGTTTGTCCAATTGCTTTTTCAATTTCCCCATGAAAACTCAGAATAATTACATCATTAAAGTTGGATTGGACATTGATCAATATTTCTAATCCGATGAAAAGTAATCCCTTAAAAAATTTCTTGTTCAGAATTTGGGCAAACCCAGGTAAAGCAATACTCCAAAGGATTTTTTCAAGCTCATCTTTTGTTATCATTATTATTCACTTCTATCACTTTTCTTTTACTATTATGTATCTATTTGGAATGGGGTAGTTATTCCATCCCTCCATCTAAATTTCTTCATCGAATTTTTCATGCAAATTTATTTTCCTTAATACAGTATTTAAATATTCTAGCTAAAGGAAAAATATTATTTTCTATAACAATTAACGAGGTAAAGTATATAAATTTTTAGGATATTGTATTCTTTGTAGAGCAAAATAAAGAAGAAAAAATATAGGAGGAATGCAGTATGCCTGAGAAACCTGCAATAACGTCATCCGAACTTGGAGTTCTATGGCTTACATACCAAGAGAAAACGATGATTTTACGGATGTTAGAATACTTTATAGAAAAAGCTGACGACGAAAAAGCCAAGAAAATCATGACTGATTTATACCATGAAATTGATCCTTACGTTGAGAAAATCAAAGGGATTTTCCAAGATGAAGGAGCAGTAGTCCCTGTCGCATTTTCTACACAAGATGTAAATAAAGATGTACCTAAGCTTTATGATAATGGGTTTGACATCATGTTTGTACGTTTACTAAAAGAAATTAGTATGGGGTTGCATACGCTCAATATAAACATGGTATATCGTGAAGATATTGTCATGCTTTTCAAAGAACTTACCGCCATCACCCAAGCATTTTATAATTCTTGCACACAATATTTGCTTGAAAAGGGGATGATTGCCCGATCTCCTTATGTTTCTATGCCCAATTCGGTTGAGTTTGTTAAAGATACAAACTACTTGGCTGGACTAAATCCATTTACTAAAATTGGTAACAAGAGAACATTAAATACGATAGAAGTTGCTTATATTTTTCATGGTATTGAATCAAATGTGACTGGGTTACAAATGATTACTGGTTTTGCTCAATGTGCCAATAAATCAGAAGTGAAAAAATTTTTTACAAAAGGAGCAGAACTCGCAAAAAGTATTATTAAAGAGATGAGTGAAACTTTTCTCGAAGAAAATATCCAAATACCTGCTCCCTCGGGCGGAAATGCGACGCGTTCAACAGTTCCTCCGTTTTCCGATAAGCTCATGATGTATTGTACCAGTATGTTTTGTAGTTTTTCTATGGGAGGCAATGCCGTAGGAACTGCTTTTAGTTTACGGAACGATTTGGCAGCAAAAAATACTGCTTTTACTAAAGATATTTTCGAATATGCCCATGAAGGTGCAAAGATTATGATTAATAACGGATGGATGGAAGAACCGCCTCAAATGGTAGAACGAAAAGAAATAATTAAAAAATAAAAAGTTATGGAAAAGTCATGAATTGCTCATGACCTTCATGCAAATAATATCTAAGTTTCTTCTTCAACTAAAGGGTGCGATGCTTTGACAAGGCATCGCCTATTTTGGTTTGATTAACGAAGCAGATTGTGAAGTGTTGTACTTAAAGTAACGGGTGCTTTACTTTAACAGGGTAAAGCCTTTTTCTTATTCAAGTAACGGGCAGTTTAGTTGAAGATGAAATGACATAAATTTATTGAATAAATAGAGGGTTTTTAATAATAAATATCGAAAACACTCAAAGTTATTTATCCGAAAGGTCATGGAGGAAGAAATGAAGAAAGTAATAAACATGATTAATCCAAGTTCGAAAGTGGCTGGTGTGTCGTTACTTAAATTGAAAAAAACAACGAACAAAAAAACAAAATGGGAAAGGAGTCACGGCTCCTTTCCCATTTTGTCAACAGCCCCCATAGGACTATTTTTTTATTTACCAATATTAAACCAACCTGGCATTGCTTGAATAACATTCCAAAGTTTTTCTGGAATATTAAGCTGGTCGAGTTTCGAAACGTTCAACTCAGAATCCACCTCTGCTTCACGTCCATTTGCGACCTTCTCAACCCAATTAGGATCCATAATTAACGCATGCCCAATGGCGACTAGCGGCAAACCTAATTCCATAGCTT